>NZ_JBFAVI010000048.1:0-40957 GCF_040679695.1 Micromonospora sp. NPDC052213 | reverse complement strand
TCCGCCCGCCCCCGCCGGGCGGGGCCGGGGCCGCGGCGGGGTTGGGCCGAGGCACTGGGGGGGGGTTACCCGTCCGCCGGCCCCCCGCGGCCGCCGGGCCGGAGCACTCCGGCCGAGCGGGGCGCCGATCCGCTCCTCGCCCTGCTGGCGGGGCTCATGCTGGGCGTGTCGGTGCTCGCCGTGTCGGGTGCCCGGGCGGGGTTCCGGGCCGGGAACGGGCCCTGGTTGCCGACCTGCCTGGCCGCGCTCGGGGCCACCGCCTGGGCGCTGCTGGCCGTCGTCTGGCCGGGCGAGCCGCATCTCTGGCTGGCCCTCCTCGCGTGGCTCCCGGTCCTGCTGGGCGTGCTGCTGTTCGCCCTGGTGCCGGCCTGGTCGCGGGGCGCCTCCGGTCGGTGGACCCTGGAGGTGCTGCTGGCCACCGCCCTGACCCTGGCGCTGACCGCACTGCCGCTGGTCGGCTGGCTCTACGGCCGGCCCGCGTACACCCGCACGGCTCTGCTGCTCGCGGCGGTGGCCACGGTGCCGGGGCTGCTGCTGGGCTGGCGGGCGGCCCGGCTGGTCGGAGCGTCCGCCGAGCCGGTCGATCCGCCGTGGCCGACGCCGCGTCCCGCCGGGCCGCCCCGCTGACCGTCGCGCGGGACGGGTTCAGCCCGTTCGGGGGAGCCCGATCAGGTCGGCCATCAGTGCCGTCTGGTGGTCGAAGTACGCGTCCCGATGCGGCAGCGTGCGGTTGATCCGGCCGAACAGCTCGAAGCTGATCAGCCCGAAGAGCTGGGTCCAGCCGGCCATGCCCCGGGCGAGCAGTGTCTCGGGCAGCTCACCGCCCAGCATCCCGGCCAGGTCCGCCAGGTCGGCGCGGAGCGGCCCGGCCATCTCGGCGGCCGGTGGCGGGTCGAGCCGACCGGCGTCGAATCCGTCGCGGAGGATGCCGATCAGGGTCAGTGGCGGTCGCTGGGCGGGACCGATGGTGTCGTCCGGGGCGGCGTAGCCGGGCACGGGGCTGCCGTAGAGCAGGGCGTACTCGGCGGGGTGGGCGAGCGCCCAGCCGCGGGCCGCCCGGCAGGCGGCGTGCCAGCGTCCGCGCAGGTCGAGGCGGTCGCATCCGGCGTCGGCCGCCTCCACGGCCTCGCCGAGCGCGTCGTACGCCTCGATGATCAGCGCGGTCAACAGCTCGTCACGGCTGGGGAAGTAGCGGTAGATCGCCGACGAGACCATGCCCATGTCCCGGGCGACCGCACGGAGTGACAGGTTGGCGCCGTCGCTGGCGAGGTGTCGCCGGGCCACGGCCTTGATCTCGTCGATCATCTCGGCGCGGACCCGGGCGCGGATGGAGGGTGCAGCCATGCCTCCACCCTGCCACGGATGAGAGCGCAGATCAAAACCGAGAGCAGCGCTCTTGACGCAGGGCGCCGTCATGGGTCATGCTTGGCGTCGAACGAGAGCACCGCTCTCGGAAAGAATCGCCGTTCTGAAAGGTGACCCCTGATGGCACTGCACGTGATCGTCGGCGCCGGCCCCGTCGGCACCGCCACCGCCCGCCTTCTCGCCGACCGGGGCGAGCGGGTGCGGCTGGTGACCCGCCGGGGCGGCGGGCCGGAGCACCCGGCGGTCGAGCGGATCGCCGCGGACGCCACCGACGCCGACCGCCTCACCGCGGCGGCCACCGGCGCGGCGGCGCTCTACAACTGCGCCAACCCGGCCTACCACCGGTGGACCACCGACTGGCCGCCACTGGCCGCCGCACTGCTCACCGCCGCCGAGCGGAGCGGGGCGGTGCTCGCCACCGTCGGCAACCTCTACGGCTACGGCCCCGTCGACGCCCCGATGACCGAGGCGACGCCGCTGCGGCCGAGCAGCGTGAAGGGGCGGGTCCGGGCGCAGATGTGGGCCGACGCGCTCGCCGCCCACGAGGCGGGCCGGGTCCGGGTCACCGAGGTGCGGGGCTCGGACTACCTGGGCGCCGGCGCCCAGTCACTGCCGAGCATGCTGGTGCTGCCGCAGGTCCTGGCCGGCCGGCGCGCGCTGGTGCCGGCGGACCTCGACGCGCCGCACAGCTGGACGTACGTGCCGGACGTGGCCCGCACCCTGGTGGCCGCGGCGACCGACGAGCGGGGCTGGGGCCGGGCCTGGCACGTGCCGAGCGCGCCGGCGGTCTCGATCCGTGGGCTGGCCGCCCGCGCGGCCACGCTCGCCGGGGCGCCCGCGCCGAAGCTCACCCGGATGCCCGGTCCGGTGCTGTGGCTGGGCGGGTTGTTCGACCCGGCCGCGAAGGAGATGCGGGAGATCGCCTACCAGTTCGACCGGCCGTTCGTGCTGGACTCCACCGCGGCCGTCGCGACCTTCGGCATCGACCCGACCCCGCTCGACGACGCCCTCGCCGACACCGTCGCCGCCCTCCGCGCCCGGCCGGCCCTGGCACGTGCCTCCTGAGCACCGGCGGGTCCGTTCCGCGCGGGCCGGCACACCCCGCCGGGTCCGTTCCGCTGCCCTGACGGCCACGCTGGTCAACGTCACCGCTGGAACGACGGCCCTGCTGGCGACCTTCGCCGTCGACGTCAGCGCGCCGGGCCGTCCGGCCGGCGGGGCGCGGCCGGGGCGAGCGCCGTGACGAGGACCGCGACCATGGTCAGCGCCGCGCCGAGCAGGGTGGTGAGGCTCGGGTGGGAGGCCGTCGTGGGCCGCAGCACGTCCAGCAGCACGGCGCCGACGATCTGACCGGCGATGGTGGCCAGGCCGAGCAGCAGCACGCCGGTGAACCGGACGATGGCGGCGGCGATGGCGATGAACACGATCCCGATCGGCCCACCCAGGTAGAACCAGGGCTCGGTGGGCAGGTCGCCCGCCGGCCAGCCCCGGACCGCGACGTCGACGGCGAAGGTCACCAGCAGGGCCGTCGTTCCAGCGGTGAAGTTGACCAGCGTGGCCGTCAGGGCGCTGCCGGAGGCCATCCGCACCCGGCCGTTGACCGCCTGCTGCCAGGCGATGGCCACCCCCGCGAGCAGCGGCAGCAGCGCCAGCCCGAGGGTGCCCGGGTCGCCGAGCCGGTCGCCGACGGCCAGCAGGACGGCGACCACGGTCAGCGCCGCGCCGGCCAGCCGCTGGGCGGTGACAGGCTGGCGCCCGTTCGGGCCGACCCCCGCCCGGTCGACGGCCAGGCTGCTGCCGGACTGGCCGGCGACCACCGCCACGGTGAACACGGCCACGCCCAGGGCGCCGATGGTCAGCCCCTGCGCGGCCACCAGCAGGGCGCCGCACACCCCGCCGAGGCACTGCCACGGCCGCAGCGTGCCGTCGGCGAGCGCGCCACGCAGGGCCACCAGTCCCCGCCGACCACCTGCGGTGGCGGGAACCAGCACCAACAGCACCAGCAGGCCCACGCCGAACGAGACCACCGCGGCGGCGATCCCGTCGGACAGTCGTACGCCCAACTCGCCGTTGATCCGGGACTGAACGGCCACGGCGACCCCGGAGGCGGTCGCGAGGCCCACGCCGGCGATCCGGCGGGTCGCCGACGGGGCCGGCGGGGCCATCGTCCCGGTGGCGGTCACTCCTGCTCGGCCAGGGGGCGACCGTCGAAGTCCACCGCCGAGTAGAGGGCCAGCTTCTCCAGCCGGTGGTACGAGTCGATCACCCGGATCGTGCCGCTCTTCGAGCGCATCACGATCGACTGGGTGTACGCCCCGCCGGCCCGGTAGCGGACCCCGCGCAGCAGGTCACCGGAGGTGACCCCGGTCGCCACGAAGAAGCAGTTGTCGCCGGTGACGAGGTCGTCGGTGGTGAGCACCCGGTCCAGGTCGTGCCCGGCGGCGAGCGCCTTCTCCCGCTCCTCGGCGTCGCGCGGCCAGAGCTTGGCCTGCATCGCCCCGCCCATGCACTTGAGGGCGCAGGCCGCGGTGATCCCCTCCGGGGTGCCGCCGATGCCCATCAGCACGTCGACGTCCGACTCGCCGCGGGCGGCGGCGATGGCGCCCGCGATGTCGCCGTCGGAGATGAAGCGGATGCCCGCCCCGGCGCGCCGGATCTGCGCCACCAGGTCGTCGTGCCGGGGACGGTCCAGGACGCAGACCGTCACCTCGGAGATGTCGGCGCCCTTGACCTTGGCGATCCGGCGCAGGTTGTCGGCCACCCCGGCGTTGATGTCCACCACGTCGGCGTAGACCGGGCCGACCGCGAGCTTCTCCATGTAGAACACGGCGCTCGGGTCGAACATCGCCCCGCGCTCGGCGACCGCGAGCACGGCCAGGGCGTTCGGCATGCCCTTGCTCATCAGCGTGGTGCCGTCGATGGGGTCGACCGCGACGTCCACCTCCGGCCCCGTACCGTCGCCGACCTCCTCGCCGTTGAAGAGCATCGGCGCGTTGTCCTTCTCGCCCTCGCCGATCACCACGACGCCCCGCATGGGGATCGAGTTGATCAGCTTGCGCATCGCGTCGACGGCGGCCCCGTCGCCGCCCTCCTTGTCGCCCCGGCCGACCCAGCGGCCGGCGGCCATCGCCGCGGCCTCGGTGACCCGGACCAGATCGAGGGCGAGGTTGCGGTCGAGATCCTGTGGGATCCGCGTCCTGGTGGTGTTGGTCATGACGGCTCCTCCTCGCGACGTTGCGGGGCGGCAGGGTGCGGCGTCGCCGCTGCCGGCTGTGTCGCTGATCCTCACACGATGGCTGACCGGGCGCCGTGCCGGGGCGGTGATGGCCCGGATACGGCCGGTCGGGCGGTGCGGGAAGATGGCGGGGTGGAACCCGCACAGCCTGCCGATCGCGTACCCGCCGACCAGACGCCGCCGGACGGTCAGCCGCCGGTCGCCCCGACCCCGGCCGCCGCCGTGCCGGAGGGCGAGCCGGCGCTGGTGGAACCCCCCGCCGCGCCGGGCGCCACGCCGGCCGGCGCGGCGGAGACGGGCGAGCTGCCCGCGCCGCCGCCCGCGGTCGACGCCCGCAAGTCGGAGCGGTCGCCGAAGGACATGGCGCTCTCGCTGCTCGTGCTGCTGATCCCGATCGCCCTGCTGCTCGCCTTCTACCGGGGGTTCCTCGGCGGCGACCAGGCGGTCATGGTCGACCCCGCGCCCGCCGTCGAGTCGGCCCGGGCCGCCAACGCGTTCCCGGTCAGCGAGCCGGTGGAGCTGGGCGACGGGTGGCGGACGGTCAACGCGACCTTCCAGAACGTCGAGGGCGGGGCGAGTCTGCGCCTCGGCTACCTCACCCCGGAGGGGCGGGGCGCCCAGCTGGTGCAGAGCAACGTGCCGCCGGAGCGGCTGCTGCCGGCCGAGCTGACCGCCGAGGGGCAACCCCAGGGGCAGACCGACCTGGGCGGGCGTACCTGGCAGCGGTACACCGCCCGGGCCAACGAGCAGGCGCTGGTGCTGCTCGAACCGAACCGGACGGTGATCGTGGTCGGCGACGCCCGGGACAACGAGCTGCGACACCTGGCCGGGACGATCCGGTAGCGGCCGGCCGTCGAGGGCCCCCGGGTGTCGGTCCCATCGGCTACGCTGCCCCGGCTCACCTCCCGGCGACCGCAGTCGGCCGGGTGCTTACCGTTCTGCGAAGAGAGACAACAGTGAACATTCGACGGTGGAGCGTCGGCGTGCTCGCCGCCACCCTGCTCGTTCCCGGCCTGGCCGCCTGCAACTCGGACGCCGCCGAGCCGGGCGCCGCCGGCTCGTCCGCGTCGGCCGCCTCGGCTATCCCCGCCGACGCGAAGGAGGCGCTGCTCGCCTCCACCAAGGAGATCGAGAAGGGGAACTTCAACTTCACGATCGCCGGTGACGGCATCAGCGGCAAGGGCTCGGTGCACAAGCCCAGCAACAGCGCCCAGTTCACGATGAAGGCCGACGACGGCTCCGGCACCACCTTCGGCATGGAGATGATCTACATCGAGCCGGAGAGCTGGGTGAAGATCGACCTCGGCGAGCTGGGGGCGATGATCCCCGGCGCCGACAAGGTGAAGGACAAGTACCAGCACCTCGACCAGTCCAAGGTCAAGGACGCCGGCGAGCTCGGCCTCAACATGAAGGACGTGGACCCGGCCGGCGCCGCCGCGCTCGCCAAGGGCATCACCGAGGTGCAGAAGACCGGCGAGGGCAGCTACGCCGGCAAGCTCGACGCGTCCGCCGTGGGCGACAGCTCGGCCGCCCTGGACTCCGACATGGTCAAGGCGCTCGGCGCGCAGGCCAAGTCGCTGTCCTTCACCGCCAAGCTGGACGACCAGGGTCGGCTCACCGAGCTGGTCATCTCGGTCCCGGCGGCCGGTGAGACCAAGGCCCACGACATCACGGTCACCTACGCCGACTACGGCAACGCCACCACGCCGCAGAAGCCGGCGGCGGACAAGGTCGTCGAGGCCCCGGCCTCGACGTACGAGATGTTCTCGTAACACCGGCACGACGGAAACGGGCGGCTCCGGCCGCCCGTTTCCGCGTTTCGGCGGTCACCCGACCGGGGCAACCGGACAGATCGGTGATTGTGCGACGCGGTGGCAGGGAACAACAGGGGAGCGGGCCCGCCCGGTCGCTCCGGCAGCCGGCCCCCGGGCTCGCGCGACGTAGCCGACGCGGTGCGTCGCCCGGTTTCCGGCGCCGTCAGGTGCGTCGGGTGACCCACGTGGGAGACACGCATGACTCTTCGACGCCTGAGCGCCGGCCTGGTGGCCGCCGCGCTCTTCACTCCCGGTCTGGCCGCCTGCGACGCCAGCGGGGCGCCGGAGGCGGGCTCGTCCGCCTCCCCGTCCGTGTCGGCGTCCGGCACGGTGGCGGCCTCCGGCGCCGCGACCCCGGTCCCCGGCGACGCCAAGCAGGCGCTGCTGGCCTCCACCCGCGAGATCAGCAACGGCAACTTCCGGTTCACCATGTCCGGCGCCGGCTCCACCGCCGAGGGGCAGGTGCACGAGCCCAGCCAGAGCGCCGAGATGCGGATGACGATCGGCCAGCCGACCGACGACCTGTTCATGAAGCTCGACCTCATCCACGCCAAGCCGGACAGCTGGGTGAAGCTGGAACTCGGCGGCACGACCGCGGGCAGCCTGCCGGGCGTGCAGAAGCTGAACCTCGGCAAGTACCAGCACCTCGACCAGACCCGGATCAAGGGCAACCGGAACCTCGGCTTCGACTTCGACAAGGTCGACCCGGCGGGCAGCGAGGTGCTGACCCAGGGCATCACCGAGGTGCGGCAGACGGGCGAGGGCGCGTACGCCGGCACCATCGACGTGTCGAAGGCGGCGCAGGCGGGTTCGGTGGACCCGGCGGTGGTCACGGCCCTCGGGGCGCAGGCGAAGTCGGTGCCGTTCACCGCGAAGCTCGACCCGCAGGGGCGACTCAGCGAGATGGTCATCCAGATCCCGGCCGCCGGCCAGACGAAGGCGCAGGACATCCGGATCACCTACTCGGACTACGGCAACGCCGCCGCCGCGCAGAAGCCGCCGGCGGACCAGGTGGTCGAGGCGCCGGCCGAGCTCTACAACCTGTTCAACTGACGTGCGCCGCGTCGATCATGGGGTTTGTGGTGGGTGACGTTCGTCCCCCACCACCCCCATGATCGACGCGCGGGGACGTCAGGAGGCGGGCTCCTGCCGGGCCGCGTCGATCCGGGCGCGGGCGCCGTCGAGCCAGCGCTGGCAGACCTCGGCCAGCTTCTCGCCGCGCTCCCAGAGCGCCAGCGACTCCTCCAGCGTCGTGCCGCCGGCCTCCAGCCGCTCGACCACCGACGCCAGCTCGGCGCGGGCCTGCTCGTAGCTGAGGCGCTCGTCCTTCTTCTCGTCAGTCATCGCTGCCATCCCACCACATCGTGCCTGCCATCCCCGTTCAGCCGTCGACCGTGGCGGCCAGTTCGCCGTCGGCGAGCCGGACCCGCAGCGCGTCGCCCTTGCCCACCTCGGACGCGGCCCGGACGACGTGCCCGTCGGCCCGCTGGACGATTGCGTAGCCCCGGTCGAGGGTGGCCGCCGGCGAGAGGGCACGCAGCCGGGCCAGGGTGTGTCGCAGGTCGTCGTCGGCGGCCGCGAGCCGGTGGTCCAGGCAGCGCCCGGCCCGTTGGCGGAGCCCGGTCAGGTCGGTGGCCCGCTGGTCGACCATCACCTGCGGGCGGGCCAGCACGGGCCGGGAGCGCAGCCCGTCGAGCCGGTGCGACTCGCGGTCGACGAGGTTGCGCACCGCGCGTTCCAGGCGGTGCCGGGCCTGCCGGATGAGGCGTACCTCCTCGGTGAGGTCGGGGACCACCCGCTTGGCCGCGTCGGTCGGCGTGGAGGCGCGCAGGTCGGCGACGTAGTCGACCAGCGGCGCGTCCGTCTCGTGGCCGATCGCGCTGACCACGGGCGTGCGGCAGGCGAACACCGCCCGGCAGAGCGCCTCGTCCGAGAAGGGGAGCAGATCCTCGATGCCGCCCCCGCCCCGGGCGATGATGATCACGTCGATGGTCGGGTCGGCGTCCAGCACCTTGAGCGCGTCGACGATCTGCGGGACCGCGCTCGGCCCCTGGACGGCCACGTTGACCGTGCGGAACTCCACGGCCGGCCAGCGCCGGCGGGCGTTGGTCAGCACGTCCCGCTCGGCGGCCGACGCGCGGCCGGTGATCAGCCCGATCCGGTTGGGCAGGAACGGCGGACGGCGCTTGCGGGCCCGGTCGAAGAGCCCCTCGGCGGCGAGCAGCTTCTTGAGCTTCTCCAGCCGGGCCAGCAGCTCGCCGAGGCCGACCTGCCGGATCTCGTCGGCGCGCAGGCTGAGCGTGCCCCGGGCCGCGTAGAACTCCGGCTTGGCGTGCAGCACCACCCGGGCACCCTCGCGCAGCTCCGGCGCGCCGGCGTCGAGGACGTCCCGATTGGTGGTGACGGTCAGGCTCAGGTCGGCCGACGGGTCCCGCAGGGTGAGGAAGACGGTGGTGGCGCCCGGCCGGCGGCTGATCTGCGCCACCTGCCCGTCGACCCACACCCAGCCCAGCCGGGCGATCCAGGCGCCGACCTTCTGGCTGACCACCCGGACCGGCCACGGCTCCTCGGGCGTGCTCCGCCCCACCTCGCCTGTGCTCACCCGCCCACCCTACGGCCCGCCGCCCGGGCTCGGTTGATCATGAAGTTGTTGCCCTGCTGACGGCGTGTCGCGGGCAACAACCTCATGATCAACGGGGTGGGGCAGGTGTCGGGGGTGGCCGTCGCTGTGGTGGCGGTCGCAGTCGGGGTTGCCGTCCGGGTGGCACGTACGATGGGCGGGTGACTCAGGCTGAAGCGACGTCCCGGACCGGCAAGCGTGTGCTCCTGGCCAAGCCCCGCGGCTACTGTGCCGGCGTGGACCGCGCGGTGCAGACCGTGGAGGAGGCGCTCAAGCTCTACGGCGCCCCGATCTACGTACGCAAGCAGATCGTGCACAACAAGCACGTCGTGCAGACCCTGGAGGCCAAGGGCGCGATCTTCGTGGAGGAGAACGAGGAGGTGCCGGAGGGCGCCACCGTCATCTTCTCCGCGCACGGCGTGGCGCCGGAGGTCTACGAGCAGGCCCGCACGCGCTCGCTCAAGGCGATCGACGCGACCTGCCCGCTGGTCACCAAGGTGCACCAGGAGGCGAAGCGGTTCGCCGCCGAGGACTACGACATCCTGCTGATCGGCCACGAGGGGCACGAGGAGGTCATCGGCACCTCCGGCGAGGCCCCGGAGCACATCCAGCTCGTGGACGGCCCGGAGGACGCCGACAAGATCACCGTCCGCGACCCGAACAAGGTCGTCTGGCTCTCCCAGACCACCCTCTCGGTCGACGAGACGCTGGAGACGGTGGCCCGGCTCAAGAAGCGGCTGCCGATGCTCCAGTCGCCCCCCAGCGACGACATCTGCTACGCCACCTCCAACCGTCAGCACGTGGTCAAGGAGATCGCGCCCGAGTGCGACGTGGTGATCGTCGTCGGCTCGCGCAACTCCTCCAACTCCGTACGCCTCGTCGAGGTCGCCCTGGACGCCGGCGCGCGGGCCGGTCACCTCGTCGACTTCGCGCACGAGATCGACGACGCCTGGCTGGAGGGGGCGCGCACGGTCGGGCTGACCTCGGGCGCCAGCGTCCCGGACGAGCTGGTGCAGGAGGTGCTCGCCCACCTCGCCGCGCACGGGTTCACCGACGTGGACGAGGTGGTGACGGCCAACGAGCGGCTGACCTTCTCGCTGCCGCAGGAGCTCAAGCGGGACATGAAGGCCGCCGCGGCCCGCGGCTGACCCGGCAGGGAACGGCGCCGGGCTTCGCTGCGTCCGATACGGGTATGAGGACCTTTCGGCTCGCCGCCTCCGCGCTGGCCGTCTGCGTGGCGCTGAGCGCCTGCGGCGGCCAGGACGGTGGCGGCGACATCCCCACCCCCAGCCCGACGGGAGCCCCAGTGACCACCCCGCCCAACCCGGATCCGACCACCCCCGGCGCGATGCCGACCAGCGACGACGCGAGCGGTCCCGTCCTGCCTCCGCCCACGAAGCGCCCGGGCCGGCCGACCTCGTCGCCGCCGGCGGGCGGCACCACGCTGACCGGGACGGTCACCCCCGGGGTCGAGCCCAACTGCCTGCTGCTCGGCGACTACCTGCTGATCGGCGGCCCGCGCGACGTGCTGAAGCCCGGCGCGAAGGTGACCGTCACCGGTCGGGTCCAGCCCGACCTGCTCACCACCTGCCAGCAGGGCACGCCCTTCCAGGTCGACACCGCCCGCCGCGGCTGACCCGCCACCCGCACGTGGCGGGCCGGGTCATCATCGGGACGGGGCAGCTCGACAGCGTGGCGTGGACAACGCCCGACGCCCGACGCCCGACGGCCGGTTGGCCGTGGTCGGGCCCACGAACGGGCGGAGCCCGCCCCCGGTGGGGGCGGGCTCCGGTGTTCCGGTGCGGGACGGGTCAGTTCACGGTGCCGATGGAGACGGCGCCGCGGCCGACGACCGCGCCCTCGGTGGTCACCACGGACAGCTCACCGAAGAGCGCCCGGCCGGCGGCCGGGGTCGCCTGGGCGGTCACCGCACCGGTCAGGGTGGCGGTGGCACCGTTGGCGAGGGTGAGCGGGGTGGACGACGCCGAGAGGTTGCCCAGCGCCGCGGCGGAGAACGAGTCACGGTAGTCGTAGGCGGTGCTGCCACCGGCCCCGTCGACCGCGTAGCCGTCGACGACCACCCGGTAGGTGCCCGCCGCCGGGTTGTTGATGGTCACGGCCTCCTCCGAGTCGCCGTCGGCGGCCCGGCCGACCTCCGTGGCACCACGGAAGACGAAGAGGTCGAGGTCGGCTGCGGCGCTGGCCGTGTTGCCGATCCGGGCGGTGAAGCGGGTCGCCCCCGCCGGCACCTCCACGATGAACTCCTGCGTCGTGCCCTCGGCGATGGTCGGCCGCTCGGCGTGGACGCTGGAGAGCGGCCCGCCCTGGCCGGCCACCGCGACCGGGCCGAAGGTGTTGGTCAGCGACCAGGTCACCGGGGTCGCCGCCCCGGCGGCGACCGACGGCAGCTCGATCACGGCCGGCTCGACCGCGACACCCTGCACCCGCGCCGTGAGCTGGAACGGGTTGTCCAGCGACGGCGAGGTCCGGCGGGACTCCACCTCGATCTCCCAGACCCCGGCGATCGGGTTCTGGTAGTCGCGTTCCTGCGGCTTGCAGGCGTTGGCGTCGGAGAAGTTGGTGTAGCAGGCGAGGCTGGAGGTGCTCTCCACCGGGACGCCGTACGGGTTGAACGCGATGAACCGCGTCTGCGAGCCGGTGGCGATGCCGGACAGGTTCACCTGGAGGGCACCGGTGCCCGGCGGCACCGTCACGAAGTACGAGGTGAAGCCGTTCCGCTGGACCGAGCCCTCGGTCGAGAAGGAGTAGTCGGGCTTCTGCACGTCGTTCGAGGCCACGACGACGGTGGAGACCTCGAAGTCGATGACCGAGGTGCGCGGGTCGTCGATCGTCATGATCGCGCCGTGCGCGCCGGAGGTGGCGGGCTTGGCGGTGACGGTGACGGTGACGGTCTTGTTCAGCGGGAGCGAGACGGTCTTCGGTGCCTTGAAGGTGCCGTCGTTGCCGCGCAGGCCCACCACGTGCGTCACGGTGCCGGCCGGCCCGCTGGTACGGGTGATTCCGACCTGGTAGGTCTTCGCCTGGCCGACCCGGTGCCCGCCGTCGGCCGAGCCGCAACGGTTGTAGACGCCGGTGCCCCGGTTCGGGGTGCCGAGCTGACCGGAGAGCACGGTGCAGACCGGGGCGTCGGAGGTGTAGGAGCGGGTCTCCACGCCCTTGCGCAGCAGCTTCCACGCGCCCGCCACGTCGAACATGCCGTAGCCCTGGGCGTACGTCGGGACGTTCTTGATCGGCTTCGCCGACGAGTAGACGGCCCGGCGCAGCGCGGCCGGGGTGACGCCCTTGTCGGTCGCCTTGGCGGCCGACAGCAGCAGGGCGGCGGCGCCGGCGGCCTGCGGGGAGGCCATCGAGGTGCCGTTCAGCATCGCGTAGCCCGGGGGCAGCGGGTAGCCGGCCTCGGGGACCGGGTTGCCGAGCTGCCAGGTCGGCGCGGTGGAGATGGCGGAGCCGGGCGCGGTGATGCTCGGCTTGACGCCGCCGTCCTCGCGCGGGCCACGGGAGGAGAAGTTGAACAGCGCGTTCCTCTGCTCCACGACCGAGCCGTAGTTGGCCAGCCAGGTGTCCTTGCTGATGCTCGCCGCGACGCTGACCACGTTGGCGGCCACCGACGGGTCGCCGATGGTGTTCAGGCCCGGGCCGGAGTTGCCGGCCGAGATGAACATCTGCACGCCGTAGGTCGTGATCAGGGTGTTGTAGAGCTCGGCGCGGGCGTTGTTGCCGTCGTTCAGCGCCGGCAGGCCGCCGATCGACATGTTGATCACGTCGACCTTGCGGTTGATCACCAGGTCGGCCATGCCGGTGGTGAGGGCGGCGTACGTGCAGCCGCCACCCCACGAGCAGGCGCGGGCGGAGACGAGCTTGGCACCGGGCGCGGCACCGTCGAAGGCGCCGTTGCCGAGCATGTCGTTGGCGGCGGTGATGCCGGCGACGTGGGTGCCGTGGGTGCTCTCGACGATGCCGATGTTGACGTAGTCGACCAGGCCGGGGCCGCCGACGGGAGCGGTGTCCACGTCCTCGCGGTACTCCACGACGAACGGCATCCGCTCGGCGACGGGGGTCGCCGGGTTGTCGGTGCCGAAGTGGCCGACGTCGAACTTCTCCTTGTACGGCCGCATCAGGGCGTCGTCGGTGAAGTCGTTGTTCTGGTTGGTGTCGACCCAGATGTTGTGGGTGGCCGGGTCGTAGAGGATGCCGAAGGCGTCGGTGCGGTCCCCGTCGCGGTTGACGTCACCGGCCGGGTCGCTGTTCGTGGTCACCGACTCGGCGAACCGGTTGAACCGGTAGGTGCCCGCCGGGGCCTTCCAGGTCGCGCCGGCCGCGGTGAACGACGGGCCGGTCACCTCGGTGATCATGGCGCGCCAGGTGGCGTCCTCGAACGGGTCCGTCGCGGTGACCCAGTCGACGATCTTCCGCTCGCCGGTGGTGGTCTGCTGCAGTGCCGGGTGCCCGAGGTCCACACCGGAGTCCATGATGCCGATCGTGACGCCGCGGCCGTCCCACTCCGGGTGCTGCTTCACGAACGAGACCGCGCCGGTCTCGTGCGTCGGCATGTACGGGTTGGCGGCCGGGGTGTCGGCGCCGGGGCCGGGCAGGGTCGCCGCCTGCTTCGCCGCCTTCTTGCCGCCGGGGGCCACCTCGGGCGCCGGGTCGGGGAGCTGGATGGTCTCGTCCAGGTCCACAGCGGAGACGCCGGGCAGCGTGGCCGCCTTCACCACCTTCGAGGTGGGAACCTTGGCCAGGACGTAGCCGATGCTGTCGTACCGCTCGGTGACCGCGGCGCCGAGCGCCTTCAGGTCGGCGGCGACGTCCTTCGCCTCGCCCTTCTTGGTGGCGACGATCAGCGTGACGGTCGGGGCCTTCTTCGCTTCCGCCTCGGCGAGCAGCTTGGCGTCGTGCGAGCCCAGGGCCTCGACCGGGGTGACCTGCGAGGTGTCGGGGGCGGCGGTGGGCGCGGCGCTCGCGCTCGCGGCTCCGCCCGTGCCGGTCACGGCGCTGGCCGCCACGACCGACGCGAAGAGCGCGGCGGAGGTACGCCGGCTCAGGTTTCGGGGTTTGCTCACGTTCTCTTTCCTCCAGAGAACAGGGCCCTCAGATGCAGGGCACACGTGCCCGAATCCTTCGTGGTGTCGCAGGTCGGTGTCACTACCGGCGAGTTCGTTGTGACCACTTCGTGACGTGCGCGAATGCGCATTGTCATAGCGGAGGTGGTAGGAATCGGCCGTCAGTCCAGTGTCGACCCACCGGTCGGCGCATCGGCCGTGCCCAGCAGCTCCGGCGCCTGCGGCTGGCGGGGAGCCAGCTCGACCTGCGCCGGGGCGGCCAGCTCCTCGTCGGAGACCCCCAGCTCGGCGAGCTTGCGGGCGCTGACCAGCACCCGGGCCTCCAGCGACCCCACCGCCCGGTTGTACGCGGTCACCGCCCCGCCCAGCGACGCGCCCAGCTTGCCGACGTGGTCGCCCAGCGTGGACAGTCGGCCGTACAGCTCGCGGGCCAGCGAGTGCACCGCCACCGCGTTGCGGGCCAGCGCCTCCTGCCGCCACGAGTAGGCGACGGTGCGCAGCAGCGCCACCAGGGTGGCCGGCGTCGCCAGCACCACGTTGCGGGCGAACGCGTGCTCCAGCAGCGTCGGGTCGCGCTGCAACGCGACGTCGAGGAACGGGTCGGCCGGCACGAAGAGCACCACGAACTCCGGTGTGCTGTCAAACGCGGCCCAGTAGGACTTGGCGGCCAGCGCGTCGACGTGTGCCCGCAGGTGCCGCGCGTGCGCGTCGAGGTTGGTGTCGCGGCCCCGCTCGTCGCGGGCCTCCATCGCGGTCAGGTAGGCGTCGAAGGGCGCCTTGGCGTCCACCACCACCGACCGGCCCCCGTGCAGCCGTACCACCAGGTCGGGGCGGACCCCCTGGTGGTCGGTGGCGGCGGTGACCTGCTCGGAGAAGTCGCAGTGTTCCAGCATGCCGGCCGCCTCCACGATCCGGCGCAGCTGGTGCTCGCCCCAGCGGCCCCGCACCTGCGGCGCCCGCAGCGCCGCCACCAACTGCTTGGTCTCGGTGCGCAGCTCGCCGGAGACGGTGCTCATCGTGCGGACCTGTTCGCGCAGCTCGGCGTAGGCGTCGACCCGGTCCCGCTCCAGCTCGGCCACCCGTTGCTCGTATCGGCGCAGCGTCTCGTGCAGCGGGGCCACCGCCCGGGCGACGGCCTCCTGGGACTGCGCGGTGGCCTCGTAGCTGAGCGCCCGCATGGACTGCTCCAGCCGGCCCTCGCCCTCCCGGGTGGCCCGCAGCGTGGCGTCCAGCCGGGCGATGTCGGTGGCCGAGCGGGCCCGGGCGGCGTACCAGCCCACCGCGCCTCCGGCGGCGAGGCAGACGACCACCACGGCCAGCGTCGAGAAGTCCACCACCGGAGCTTGCCAGACGCGTACGGCATGACCGTCCCGGGTACGTTCGTGCCATGGAAATTCTGCTGGTGGTGATCCTGGTGGCGCTGCTGGTGGGCGCGTTCGTCTGGTGGCGGCGGGAGCGCGCCGCCCGGGAGGCGCGGAGCCTGGCCGACGTGCGGGCCGACGCCCAGCGTTGGTACGAGCGCCTGGGCGGACAGGTGATGAACCTGCACGGCGACCACCCGGCGGTCCGCCAGGCGCTGGTCGACGCGGGCGAGCGCTACAACGCGGCCGGCGGCCAGCTCGAACAGGCCCGGACCGTCCAGCAGTACCGCCTGGCCCGGGAGACCGCGCTGGAGGGGCTGACGTACGCCCGGGCCGCCCGGGTGGCGCTCGGCATCGATCCCGGCCCCGAGCTGCCCCCGCTGGCCGCCGCGCAGGGCGCCGGCGAGCTGACCCGGGAGCGGCAGGTCGACGTGCGGGGGCAGACGTTCAAGGCGGGCCCGCGGCCGGGCCGGGACACGCCCTACTACTACCCGGGCGGGCGGTACCAGGGCCGGCCGGTGCCGGCGGGCTGGTACTCCACGCCGTGGTGGAAGACCGCGCTGGGCGCGGGGGCGGGCGTGGTCGGCGGCCTGTTGATCGCCGACGCGCTCTTCTCGCCGGCCTTCGCCGACCCCGGCTACGGCTACGCGGCCGGCTACGAGGAGGGCTTCGGTGGCGGCCCCGACCAGGGCGGCGATTTCGGCGGCGACCAGGCCGGCGATTTCGGCGGTGGCGACTTCGGTGGCGGCGATTTCGGTGGTGGCGATTTCGGCGGTGGCGACTTCGGTGGTGGCGATTTCGGCGGTGGCGACTTCGGTGGCGGCGACTTCTGAGCGCCCGCCGGTCGTCGTGTCAGGAAGGGCCCCTGTCATCCGGAATCCGGTGACAAGGGGCCCTTCCTGACACCTCAGCCGGTGTTGCGCATGCCGGCGGCGATGCCGTTGACCGTGGTGAGCAGGGCACGCTCCAGCGCCGTGCCGTCGCTCGGGGCCCGTCGGCCGCCCGGCGCGGTCGCCACCGCCCGGCCCGCCGCCCCGGACTCCCGGTACTGGCGCAGCAGGGCGACCTGGAGGTGGTGCAGCGGCTCCAGGTAGGTGTCGCGGACGGCCAGGGTGCGCTGGAGCACCGGGGAGCTCTCCAGCAGGGCGGGCGAGGAGGTCACCGCCAGCACCTCCTGCTTGGTCAGCTCGTACTCCTGCTCGATCTTGTGGAAGATCGGGTGCAGCTTCTTCGGCACCAGCGTCTCGACGTACCGGCGGGCGATGCTCAGGTCGGTCTTGGTGAGCATCATCTCCACGTTGGACAGGAACGTGCGGAAGAAGTGCCAGTTGCGGTGCATCTCGGCCAGCACGTCCTCCAGCCCCGCCGCCCGCGCCGCGGCCAGCCCGGAGCCGACCCCGAACCAGCCGGGCACGATCTGCCGGGTCTGGGTCCAGCCGAACACCCACGGGATGGCGCGCAGGCCGCCGAGCCCGGCACCGGTGTTGGGTCGCTTCGCCGGACGGGAACCGATGTTCAGCGCCCCGAGCAGCTCGGTCGGCGTGGACGCCCAGAAGTACGCGGGCAGGTCCGGGTCCTCGACCAGCGACCGGTACGACCGGAAGGCCGAGTCGGAGACCAGCTCCATCGTCGCGTCCCAGCGTTCCAACATCTCGGCGGGCTGCCGGGGCGCGGTGTGCAGCAGCGTGGCCTGGAGCACCGCGGCCAGGGTCAGCTCCAGGTTCTCCCGGGCCAGCGACGGGAGCGAGTACTTGTCGGAGATGACCTCGCCCTGCTCGGTCACCTTGATCGCGCCGTCCAGCGTGCCGTACGGCTGGGCCAAGATCGCCTCGTGGGTCGGCCCGCCGCCGCGCCCGACCGTGCCGCCGCGGCCGTGGAAGAGGCGCAGGTGCACGCCGTGCCGGGCGGCCACGTCGCGCAGCGCGCGCTGGGCCCGGTGGATGGACCACTGGCTGGTGGTGATGCCGGCCTCCTTGTTGGAGTCGGAGTAGCCCAGCATCACCTCCTGCACGTCGCCCCGCGCGGCGACCAGCGCCCGGTAGGCCGGCAGGGACAGCAGCTCGTCGAGCAGCTCGCCGCCCGAGTTCAGCTCGCTCGGCGTCTCCAGCAGCGGCACGAACCCGATCCGGGACCGGCCGCTGTGCACGTCGACCAGGCCGGCCTCGCGGGCCAGCACCACCGCGGCGAGCACGTCGTCCACCCCGAGGGTCATCGAGATGATGTACGACTCGATGACCTCCGCGCCGAACCGGTCCTGCGCCTCGCGGATGGTGCCGAAGACGTCGAACGTCTTGCGCGTCGCCTCGGTCAGGGGCGTGTCCAGCGTGGACAGGGGGCGGCGGCCGGCCAGCTCGTCGGCGAGCAGCTTCGTCCGCTCGAGGCGGCTCAGCGACGGGTAGTCGGAGACCTCGCCGACGGCCGCGTAGAGCTGGGCCAGCACCGCGTGGTGGGCCTCGGCGTGCTCCCGCACGTCCATGGTCGCCAGGTGCAGCCCGAACGCGGAGACCGTACGGATGGTGGAGGCGAGCCGGCCCACGGCGGTGAGCTGGCCGGAGTTGCGGGCCAGCGAGGCGCGCAGCAGCTCCAGGTCGGCGATCAGCTCGGCCGAGCCGCGGTAGTCCCGGCCGGGCACGTGCGCGGTGCCCTGCCGCAGCCGCTGCCGGGTGTTGGCCAGCTTCGCCTTCACGCAGCGGGCCTTGAGCCGGTAGGGCTCCTCGGCGTTGACCCGGCGGAACCGGGGCGCCACCTCGGGCAGCGCGTCCAAATCGGCGGCGAGGCTGGCGGAGAGGTCCAGCGACACCCCGCGCAACCGCCGGGACACCGACACCTCGTTGATCAGGTGGTCCATCGCCTTCTCGGTGGCCTCGATGCCGTGCTCGTGCTGGATGGTCAGCACCTCGCGGGTCACGGTCGGGGTGACGAACGGGTTGCCGTCGCGGTCGCCGCCGATCCAGGTGCCGAAGGTCAGCGGCCGGGCGGTCGGGGAGGTCTCCACGCCGAGGGTGCGCAGCGTGTCGGCGAGGTCGTCGAGCACCTGCGGCGCCGCCTCGGCGTAGAGGTCGCGCAGGTAGTAGATGGCGTTGCGGGCCTCGTCGGTCGGGTCGGGCCGGTCCAGCCGCAGCTCGTCGGTCTGCCACATCAGGTCGAGCAGCTCGGCGAGGCGGCGGTTGGCCGGGCCCTCGTCGCTGGCGCCGTAGAGGATCGCGTTGGCGGTCTCGGTGTCCAGCTCGTCGGCGATCGCGCGCAGCTTGGACAGGATCGACCGGCGGGCCGCCTCGGTCGGGTGGGCGGTGAAGACCGGGCGTACCGCCAGCCGCCGGGCCGCCGCGGCGATCTCCTCGGCCGGCACCCCGCGCTCGGCGATCATCTTGGCCGCCTGGTCCAGCCAGCCGCCCTGGATGGCCCGGCGGCGGCGCAGATCGCGGGCCCGGTGCACCTGCTCGGTGATGTTGGCCAGGTGGAAGTAGGTGGAGAAGGCGCGGGCCAGCTTGGTGCCGGTGGTGACGTCGAGGCCGGCGAGACGCCGGGCGGCGCTCGGGGCGTCGGAGCGGACCAGCGCGCGGATCTCCTCGACCAGGTCGAGCAGCGGCCGACCCTCCTGGCGGGCGAGGGTCTGCCCGAGCAGGGTGCCGAGGCGGCGGATGTCGGCTCGCAACGCGGCGTCGGGGCCGTCGTGGTCGTGCTGGTCGCTCACGGGGCGCTCCTTACGTGAGTACGAAGGACAGCGCTGTCCGATCCCCTGGATCGTATCCACGACGACTCCGCCGTCAGGAGGGGGTCCCGGTTTCGTCCCATTCCTCAGTCCGTTGGAGACGCGGGGCGCCCGGCGTGGCGGGGCGCCGCCCGCCGGCCCCGGAACAGGCTGGCGGTGAGCAGCCCGGCCGCGCCGAGGACGCACCACAGGGCCAGCCCGGTCACGGCCCAGCCGGTCGACCGGCGGTCGAAGTAGACGACGGACTTCAGCAGGTCGGTGGCCAGCCCCGGCACGTTCCACCGGTGCATTCCGCGCAGCCAGGTGGGGAGGAACTCGGGGGCGTAGATGCCGCCGGAGCCCGGGTTGCCGAGCACCACCAGCAGCAGGATCACCAGCCCGGTGCCGAGCAGCCCCAGCCAGCCCTGCACGGCGGAGGCGACCATCGCCGCCGCGAACACCGCCAGCGTCCCGGTGGCGGCGACGCCCACCAGGTCGTGGTCCCAGACGCCGAGGACCGGGCCGACCACGACCGCGCCGAGGGCCCCGAGCACCAGGCTGTACGCCGCCAGCGCGGCGATCCGCAGCCCGGCGCGGCGTGGTCCGCGCGGCGCGGTGCCGTTGCCGAGGCCGAGGACGGTGGAGGCGAGGTAGCCGCCGAGGACGTATCCGACGGCCAGGTAGAACGGGACCAGCCCGCGGGGGTCGGTCCCGGCCACCGGCACCTCGTCGGTCACCCGCAGCGGGAGTTCGGCCTGCCGCGCGGCGGTGGAGAGCACCTGCGCGACGACGTCGGCCGCGGCGGGCGAGGCGGCGCTGGCGGTGGTCAGGGCCAGCCCGCCCTCGGCCGTGGCGGCGAGCACGCCGTACACCTCGCGGGTGGTCAGGCCGTCGTCGGCGGCGCCCGCGTCGTCGTACCCGACGGGTTTGATCTTGTCGGTCTGGTTGCGTACGGCGTCCAGGAGGGCCTGCGCCTTCTGGTCGCCGCGCACCACCCCGACGGGCACGTCGCGCGGGGTCGGCTGGTGCAGCGCGCCGACGTAGGCGGCGATGAACGCGGTGGCGAGCGCGAGGGTGCCGAGCAGCAGCCCCAGGGTCCGCAGCCGGTTGCGCGCCTCCTCGTCCACGCCGCCAGCCTAGGGCGGCTTTCGGGGCTTTCGTCGTGGTTATCCCGGCGGAAACCGTTCGACTGACCCGATAGCGTCCGATCATGACGTCGCCGAACTATCCCCCGAAACCCCGCCCCGGCGACCGGGTCGCGATCGTCTCGCCCTCCGCCGGCCTGCCCGCGATCTTCCCCGACGTGTACGAGCTGGGGCTGCGCCGGCTGCGCGAGGAGTTCGGCCTGGAGCCGGTGGAGTACCCGACGACCCGGGTGATGGGCGCCGACCCGCGCGACCGGGCGCGGGACCTGACCGCCGCCTTCGCCGACCCGACGGTCACCGCCGTGCTCGCCACGGTCGGCGGGGACGACCTGATCACGGTCACCCCGCACCTGGACGACGCGGTGCTGCGGGCCAACCCGAAGCCGTACTTCGGGTACTCCGACAACACGAACGTGCTCAACCACCTGCACCGACTGGGGATCGTGGCGTACCACGGCGGGTCGGTGCTGGTGCACCTCGGCCGCCCCGGCAGGCCGCACCCGCTGACGTTCGACTCGCTGCGCGCCGCCCTCTTCACCTCCGGCTGGTACGACCTGACGCCCGCGCCGGAGTGGGGCGACCGGCCGAACGACTGGCGGGACCCGGCGTCGCTGGCCCACGAGCCGGAGATGCTGCCGGGGGAGGGCTGGCGCTGGCAGGGGCCGTCGACGGTCGTCGAGGGGCGCACCTGGGGCGGCAACCTGGAGATCCTGCACTGGCTGCTCGCCGCCGACCGGGTCCCGTCGGCCGGGGCGCTGGCCGGGTCGGTGCTGATCGTCGAGACGTCGGAGGAGATGCCCCCGGCCACCGAGGTGTTCCGGATCCTGCGCAACATGGGGGAGCGGGGGCTGCTCGCCGCGTTCCCGGCGGTGCTCGTCGGCCGGGCGAAGGCGTGGGACTTCGAGCGGCCGCACTCCGTGCCCCAGCGGCGGGAGTGGGCCGACGCCCAGCGGGACGCGGTCACCCGGGCGCTCGCCGCCTACGACCCGGACGCGGTGGTGGTGTTCGACGTCGACCTCGGCCACACCGACCCGCAGTTGATCGTCCCGTACGGCGGCGAGATCCGGGTGGACGCGGTCGAGCGGCGGATCTCGGTGCGCTACTGACCACCCGCCGCTGTCGGCGCTCGCTCGGCGGAACGTCACGGGTGTCAACGAACGGTCTTGGCACCCATGACGTTCCACCGAAGCGAGGCCGCCCGCTCGCGGGCCGGGACGAGGTCAGGCCGGGACGACCGCGAAGGCGCGGACCGGGAAGGTGCCCATCCCGGCGACCATCGGCGGAGCGGCGGTGAACCGGAAGCCCTCCGGGGGCAGGGCGTCGAGGCCGGTCAGGTGCTCCACGATCGGGACGCCGGCGGCCAGCAGCGTGCTGTGCGCCGGGCGCTCGCCGGCGGCGGCCGGGCTCATGTCGTCGATGTTGATCGAGTCGATGCCGACCAGGGCGGCACCCGCCTCGACCAGGGCCCGGGCACCGTCCCCGGTGAGGTGGGGCGCCTCCGGCGCGCTGTACCGGTCGGTGCCGAAGTGCGCGTCCCAGCCGGTGTGCAGCAGCACCGCCCGCCCGGCGACGTCGTACGGGGCCAGCATCAGCCGGTCGATCGCGCGGATGCCGGCCGGCACCCGGACCACGATCCCGGGCAGGTCGGCGAGGCGGTCCAGCGGAGTGCCGGCGAGGTCGGCGCCCTCGGCGTAGCGGTGCGCGGGAGTGTCCAGGTACGTGCCGGTGTTGGCGATCAAGTCGATCCGCCCCACCTGGAACTCGGTGCCCGGGGCGTAGTTCGCCCGCGACGCCTCGCGGGTCAGCCACTCGCTGATCCGCGGGGCCGGCCAGCCGGGCAGGGTGACCATCCTGTCGGTGATGACGTGACTCAGCTCGACCAACCGCCGGCCACCGCCGCTGGCCTCTCCGACCACACCCCGGCCGCCCTTGTGCGGCTCCTCGATGATCGTCTTCCCGCTGATCCGCACCTCGGCCGCCATCAGCAGTCCGAGGTGCCGGACGAACAGCGCCGCCAACTCGTCGTCGCCGATCTCCCGGCCGGGGATGTCGAGCCGGAACCCGTCGGTCCGCAGCCCGCCGCCGTTGGCGAAGGTGACCTCCGCGTCGAACTGCGCCCGCCACTGACTGCTCATGATCGAAGCCGACCACGCCGGCGCCGCCCCGGTCAAGATCCGCTCCCGATCGGCGCCGCCCGGTCAAGATCCGGTCCCGCCCGGTCCGGTCCGGATCCCGCCCGGGCGGGATCCCGGTTCTGCGCCACGCGCCCCGTCGGCTCTGGGCGAGATTGTCCCCGCCGCGAGATAGGCTGGCGGGCGTGCACCCCCCGTCCCGACGGACGCGGGGCTTCTGTCGTGCTGCGCGCTGCCGCGTGCCGAGCCGGCGATCCCATGGGAAGTGATTGACATGCTCACCGGTCTGTTCTCCGCCGCCCTGGCCGACCCCGGGCTGGCCCGGGCACGTGACCTGGCGCGCTCCGGTGCCGCGCAGGTCGACGGCCTCGACATCACCGCGCCGCCCGCGCTGCGCCCGTTCGCGGTCGCCGCGGTCGCGGCGGACCCGGTCGGCGACGGGGCCGGCGGCGGTGCCCGAGGCGACGGGGCGGGTGGCGGCGCCGGCCGCCCCGTGCTCGCCGTGACCGCGACCACGCGGGAGGCCGACGACCTGGCCTCGGCGTTGGGCGCCCTGCTCCCGCCCGATCAGGTGGCGGTCTTCCCGTCCTGGGAGACGCTGCCGCACGAGCGCCTGTCGCCCCGCTCCGACACGGTCGGCCGACGGCTGGCCGTGCTGCGCCGGCTCGCGCACCCGGGGTCGGCCGACGCGCACGGCCGCACCGGCCCGCTGCGGGTGGTCGTGGCACCCGTCCGATCGCTGCTCCAGCCGCAGCTCAAGGGGCTCGGCGACCTGGAACCCGTGCAGCTCGCCGCCGGCCAGGAGGCCGGCCTGGAGGAGGTCGCCCGCCGGCTGACCGACATGGCGTACGCGCGGGTCGACCTGGTCACCAAGCGGGGCGAGTTCGCCGTACGCGGTGGCATCCTCGACATCTTCCCGCCCACCGACGAGCACCCGTCCCGGGTCGAGTTCTGGGGCGACGAGGTGGAGGAGATCCGCACCTTCGCCGTCGCCGACCAGCGGACCATCGAGCAGGTGCCGCAGCTGTGGGCGCCGCCCTGCCGGGAGTTGCTGCTCACGCCGTCGGTGCGGAAGCGAGCCGCGGCGCTGGCCGAGGAGCACCCGGAGCTGGCCGAGATCCTCGACAAGCTGGCCGAGGGCATCCCCGTCGAGGGGATGGAGTCCCTCGCCCCGGCGCTGATCGGCGCCGACTCGATGGAGCTGCTGCTGGACTGCATGCCGGCCGGCACCCACGTGCTGCTGTGCGACCCGGAGCGGATCCGCACCCGGGCGCACGACCTGGTGCGTACCTCCGAGGAGTTCCTCCAGGCGAGCTGGGCGGCGGCCGCCGTCGGCGGGCAGGCCCCGGTCGACCTCGGCGCCGCCGCCTTCCGGACCCTGGCGGACGTCCGCGCCGCCGCCGCGCGGCTGCGCCGGCCCTGGTGGACGCTCTCGCCGTTCGGCCTGGCCGAGGCGGAGGGCGCCCCGGCGCGGGAGCCCTGGGAGGACGCGCCGGGCGAGGTGGACGTCACCCCCGACGACGCGATCGCGGTGACCCTGGCGGCGCAGCCGGCCCCGCTCTACCACGGCGAGACCGCCCGGGTCGTCGACGACCTGAAGCGCTGGGCCGGCGAGGGCTGGTCGATCGCGCTGGTCTTCGAGGGGCACGGCCCCGCCCAGCGGGCGGTCGAGGTGCTCCGCGACGCCGGCCTCGGCGCGCGGCTGACCGAGGAGATCCCGGCCGCCCCCGCCCCCGGCGAGCTGCTGGTCAGCTGCGGCAACCTGGCCAGCGGCTTCGTCGACGAGGCGTCCCGGTTCGTGCTGCTCACCGGCAACGACGTCACCGGCGGGCGGGGCACCTCCACGCGGGACATGCGCAGGATGCCGAGCCGGCGGCGCAACACCATCGACCCGCTGGAGCTGAAGGCCGGCGACCACGTCGTGCACGAGCAGCACGGCATCGGCCGCTACGTCGAGCTGGTGCAGCGCACCGTCAACGGCGCGTCCCGGGAATACCTGGTCATCGAGTACGCCCCGAGCAAGCGTGGCCAGCCCGGCGACCGGCTCTTCGTCCCCACCGACCAGCTCGACCAGCTCTCCCGCTACGTGGGCGGCGAGCAGCCCACCCTGCACAAGATGGGCGGCTCGGACTGGCAGAAGTCCAAGGCCCGGGCCCGCAAGGCGGTCAAGGAGATCGCCGCGCAGCTCATCCAGCTCTACGCCGCCCGCAAGGCGTCCAAGGGGCACAACTTCGGCCCCGACACGCCGTGGCAGCGGGAGCTGGAGGACGCCTTCCCGTGGCAGGAGACGCCGGACCAGCTCGCGGCGATCGAAGAGGTCAAGCGGGACATGGAGCAGACCGTCCCGATGGACCGGCTGATCTGCGGCGACGTCGGCTACGGCAAGACGGAGATCGCCGTCCGGGCGGCGTTCAAGGCGGTGCAGGACGGCAAGCAGGTGGCGGTGCTGGTGCCCACCACCCTGCTCGTGCAGCAGCACTACAACACCTTCGCCGAGCGGATGAGCCAGTTCCCGGTGACGATCAGGCAGCTCTCCCGCTTCCAGACGCCCAAGGAGGCCGAGCAGGCCCTGGCGATGGCCGCCGAGGGCACCGCCGACATCGTCATCGGCACCCACCGGCTGCTCCAGGCGGCCACCCGGTTCAAGTCGCTCGGCCTGGTCATCGTCGACGAGGAGCAGCGCTTCGGCGTCGAGCACAAGGAGCACCTGAAGACGATGCGTGCCTCGGTCGACGTGCTGAGCATGTCGGCCACCCCGATCCCGCGCACCCTGGAGATGGCGATCACCGGCATCCGGGAGATGTCCACCATCGCCACCCCGCCCGAGGAGCGGCACCCGGTGCTGACCTTCGTCGGGGCGTACGACGAGCGGCAGGTGGCCGCCTCCATCCACCGCGAGCTGCTCCGCGACGGGCAGGTCTTCTACCTGCACAACCGGGTCGAGTCGATCGAGAAGGCGGCCCGGAAGCTCCGCGAGCTGGTGCCCGAGGCCCGGGTGGCGGTGGCGCACGGCCAGATGGGCGAGGAGGCGCTCGAGAAGGTGATGGTCGGCTTCTGGGAGAAGGAGTTCGACGTCCTGGTCTGCACCACGATCGTGGAGTCCGGCATCGACATCCCGAACGCCAACACCCTGATCGTGGAGCGCGCCGACCTGCTCGGCCTGGCCCAGCTGCACCAGATCCGCGGCCGGGTCGGCCGGGGCCGGGAGCGGGCGTACGCGTACTTCCTCTACCCGCCGGAGAAGCCGCTGACCGAGCACGCCCACGAGCGGCTGGCCACCATCGCCCAGCACACCGAGCTGGGCGCCGGCATGTACGTGGCGATGAAGGACCTGGAGATCCGGGGCGCCGGCAACCTGCTCGGCGGCGAGCAGTCCGGGCACATCGAGGGCGTCGGCTTCGACCTGTACGTGCGGATGGTCGGCGAGGCGGTGCAGGCGTTCAAGGGGGAGCGCCCGGAGGAGGAGACCGAGGTCAAGGTCGATCTGCCGGTCGACGCGCACCTGCCGCACGACTACGTCGGCGTGGAGCGGCTGCGCCTGGAGATGTACCGCAAGCTCGCCGAGGCGCGCGACGAGGAGCGGCTGCGCGAGGTGGTCGCCGAGATGACCGACCGGTACGGCGAGCCGCCCGCCCCGGTGCAGAACCTGGTCGCGGTGGCGCGGTTCCGGCTGCTGGCCCGCCGCTACGGCCTCACCGACGTCTCCATGCAGGGCAAGCACATCCGGTTCGGCCCGCTGCCGCTGCCCGACTCGAAGCAGCTGCGGCTCAAGCGCTACCACCCGGACTCGGTCTACAAGTCGGCGCTCGACCAGGTCAGCGTGCCCCGGCCGAGCACCCGGCGGATCGGCGGCGAGCCGCTGCGCGACCAGGCCCTCCTGGAGTGGTGCGCCCAGCTCCTCTCGGACGTGCTGGGCGAGCCGGCGCTCGTGGCCACGCCGGCCGGCTGACCCGCTCGTCGATCACGATGTCGTCGCCCCGACACCGCTGACGTGGAGGGCGACAACATCGTGATTACGGACGGTGGTCCGGGTCGGGCCGTGAGCAGGGTGGGGGGCGTCACAGGCGCCGGTTCGGCATGAGAGAGTGGCGCACATGCGTGCTCGCCGTCTGATCGCCGCCGCCAGCGTCGCGGCCCTCGGTCTCGTCTCCCTCGCCGCCTGCGGTAGGTCCGCGCCGGACGCCGCCGCGTACGTCGGTGACACCACCTACTCGATGAGCCGGGTGGACGAGATCTACGACGACGCCCAGCGAATGTTCGGCGACGCGGTCCGCGCGGAGGCCAGCCGGGCCGGCGCCACCCCGTCGCCGGACCAGCTGCGTTCGCCGGTGACCCGGCAGGACGTCGTCAACCTGCTGGTCAGCATCGACCTGGGCAAGCGGGTCGTGGCCGCGAAGAACATCAGCGTGCGCGACCAGGTCAGCCCCGAGGATCTCCAGCAGCCGCTGCGGATGCCGGCCGGCGCCGAGTACGCGAAGCTGTGGGGCGAGTGGATCGACATCTCCCAGGCGCTCGGGGAGCAGCTCCCGCCGGGCGAGCTGAGCGACGACTCGGTGATGGCCGTCTACCGGGCCTTGGAGAAGACCGGCCAGATCGACTCCGGCCTGGGGGTCGCCCAGGTCCGGCAGCTCTTCGGTGACGGTGGTTTCGTCCGCAGCGGCGCCGCGGTCAGCGCTGCCCTGCAGGAGGAGGCCGAGCGCGCCGACCTCTCGGTCAACCCGCGGTTCCGGCCGCTGGGCGTGCCGTCGCTGGTCGGCAACGGCCAGGCCCTGATCGCCTACTCGCTCCCGTACATCGACGAGGACGGCCCGGTCACCGATGTCTCGACTCCGGGACCGGTCCCGTCGAGCGGCCCGGCCGTCAGCTGAGCATGCCGGCGCGGATCGTCCTGCTCGTCACCTCGCCCCGGCTGCCGGCCGGGCTGCTGACCGCCGCCGCCTGGGACGTCGTACGCCGGCATCCGGTGCTGGTGGGGGCGGAGAGCGAGCTGACCACGGCGGTCCGCGCGGCGGGCGCCGAGGTGACCGTCGTCGACGGTCCGGCGACGCAGGCGCTCCTGGACGCGGCGGCGGCGCACGGCACCGTGGTGTGGCTGGCCGGCCCGGCCGGCGACGAGTCGCTGGCCCGTGAGCTGGGCCTGCGGCTGGCCCGCGAGCCGGGGCTGGCCGAGCTGGAGCTGATGTACGGCTCGTGGGACCCGCCGGGTGCCCGGCTGCTCGACGCGGTGGCGGTGATGGACCGGCTGGCCTCGCCGGGCGGCGACCCGTGGAAGCGGGCGCAGACCCACCGCAGCCTCGCGGGCTTCCTGCTGGAGGAGTGCTACGAGGCGTACGACGCGATCAGCGCCGAGGACACCGACGCGCTGCGCGAGGAGCTGGGCGACGTGCTGCTCCAGGTGGTGCTGCACGCCCGGCTCGCCGAGGAGCTGCCCGAGGGGCGGCGGTGGACCGTCGACGACGTGGCCGGGGGCCTGGTCGACAAGATGGTCCGGCGCAACCCGCACGTCTTCGCGGAGGGCGAGGCGGGCACGCTGGAGGAGATCGAGGCGAACTGGGAGCGGATCAAGCGGGCCGAGAAGGCGCGTGACTCGGTGCTGGACGGCATCGCGCTGAGTCAGCCCGCGCTCGCCCTGGCCGCCAAGATCCTCGACCGCGCCGGCCGGGTCGGGCTCGCCGTGCCGCCCCCGCTGGCGGAGTCCCAGGTGGACCCGGAGGCGCGGCTCGGCGCGGGCCTGCTCGCCACGGTGGCAGCGGCCCGCGAGGCCGGCCTGGACGCGGAGGCGGCCCTGCGCCGGGCCGCCCTCGCCTACGCGGACGCGGTCAGGACGGCCGAACGCCGGTAGGGTCGGCGGGTGGAATCCTTTGTGCCGCTCGCCGAGCGGATCGTCGACGCGTTGCTGGAGAGCCGGCCGGGGCTCGCGACCTCCACCGGGGACCACCGGTACGACGACCGGCTGCCGGACCTGTCCGCGACCGCCGCCGCGGCCGACCAGGCGATGCTGAGGGAGGCCGCCGACGCGCTCTCCGAACTCGACCCGGACGCGCTGGGCGTCGAGGAGCGGGTCGAACACGCCCTGCTCACCTCGTTCGTGGACCAGGCGCTGTTCGAGTGGACCGAGATCCGCGCGCACGAGTGGGACCCGCTGGTCCACAATCCGGGGCCGCTGCTGCACGCGCTGGCCGCCCGCCCGTACGCCCCGGTCGAGGAGCGGCTGACCAGCCTGGCCGGCCGGCTCGCGGCGGTGCCGGACGCGCTGGCGACCGCCCGCGCCACGCTGCGCGACATGCCGCGCATCCACGCCGAGACGGCGGTCGGGCAGTTCACCGGCACGGCGGCGCTGATCCGCGACGAGGTGCCGGCCCTGCTCGCGCAGGCGCCCGCGCTGCACGACCGGGTCGAGCCGGCCGCCATCGCGGCGATCGCCGCGCTCGAGGAGTTCGTCGCGTGGCTGCGCGTGGGCCTGGCGGCCGACGCCGGCCCCGGGCGCGACCCGCGCCTGGGCCGCCGCCGCTGGGAGGCGCGGCTCTGGCACACCCTCGACACCGAGCTGGGCGCCGCCGAGATCCAGCGCCGGGCCTGGGCCAACCTGGACCGGGTCACCGAGGAGATCCGCGCGGCGGCCGTCGAGCTGGTCGGCGGCCCGGCCGACGACGAGACCGTGCGCCGCGCGCTGGACATGCTGGCCGCCGAGCACCCCGACGACCACACCATCGTGGCGCTCGCCTCGGTGACGCTGGACGAGGCGACCGACTTCGTCCGCGCCCACGACCTGGTCACCCTGGTCGACGACCCCTGCGTGATCCAGGAGATGCCCGAGTTCGCCCGGGGCGTCGCGGTCGCCTACTGCGACTCGCCGGGCCCGCTGGAGACGGCGGACGTGCCGACCTTCTACTGCATCGCGCCCACCCCGGCGGACTGGCCCGCGCACCGGGTCGAGTCGTTCTACCGGGAGTACAACGACCACATGATCCGCAACCTGACCGTGCACGAGGCGATGCCGGGGCACTTCCTCCAGCTCGCCCACGCCCGCCGGCACGTCGGGCCCACCCGGGTCCGGGCACTGACCGAGTCGGGGCCGTTCATCGAGGGCTGGGCGGTCTACACGGAGGAGCTGATGGCCGGCCTCGGCTTCGGCGGCCTGCCGGTGCGGTTGCAGCAGCTCAAGATGCAGCTTCGGATGACCATCAACGCGCTGCTGGACCAGCTCGTGCACTGCGAGGAGCTGCCGGAGGCGGAGGCGATGGCGCTGATGACGGGGCGGGGCTTCCAGGAGGAGGGTGAGGCGGCCGGCAAGTGGCGGCGCGCCCTGCTCACCTCGACGCAGCTCTCGACGTACTTCGTCGGCTACAGCGAGGTGGCCGAGATCGCCGCGGCCCGCCCGGCCGGCGTGTCGGTGCGCGACTGGCACGACGCGATGCTCGCCCACGACTGCCCGCCCCCGCGCCACCTGCGCACCCTGCTCGGCGTGTGAGTGCGGCCGGCCGCCGCGCGGGTTCAGCGCCGCGCGGCGGTCGCCGTCGCGTCGATCAGCCACCGCGAGATGGAGTACGCGGGCGGCAGCTCCGCCGGCAGCCGGTCGAGCGGGAACCAGCGCGCCTGGGTCAGCTCCCGCCCGTCCACCACCGGCTCGGCGGTGGGGTCGGCGGCGGTGGCGGTGAAGCCGGCGAGCAGCACGCTGGGGCCGGACAGCGCCCACGGCTGGCTGCCGAAGTAGGCCGGCTCGGCCAGCTCCAGCCCGACCTCCTCGCCGACCTCGCGATGAACGGCCGCCTCCAGCGTCTCGCCGGCCTCGACGAATCCGGCCACGAGCGCCCACAGCCCGGTCGGCCCGGACGAGTGCCGCACCAGGAGCAGTTCGTCGGGGCGATCCACCGGGCCGGGGCGGGTGACCGCCACCAGCACGGCGGCGGAGAACCGCATCGGCACGTACAGGTCGCAGTCGGGGCAGCGCCGGGCCGACTCCCGGGGCACGTCGGCCAGTTCGGCCCGGCAGGCCCCGCACCACCGGTGCGTACGCCGCCAGTCGACCACCGTCAGCGCCCGGCCGGCCAGCGTGGCGAGCGGCTCGGGCGCCTCGGCGGCGAGTGACGCCCAGCCGCGCCAGCGGCCGGGCAGTTCCTCCGGCCCGGCCGGCTCGGCCGCCCAGGCGGGGACGCCGTCCAGGGTGCCCAGCGGCACCCACGCGGTGCCGGCCGGCAGGTCGGCGACCCGCAGGACGGCGCCGTCGGCGCCGGTCAGCAGCTTGCGCCCGGCCACCGGCAGGGCCAGGTCGGTCGGCGCGGGCGCGACGGAGCGGTCGGCCCCGGGGACGAACCCGCCCGGTCGTCCGCGACCCGACGCCGCGTGCCCACCGGCCGCACCGGACGGGGTGGCGGCCGTGCCGGCCGGGTTCGGGGCGGCGGCGCCCGGGCCGGCCGGGCCGGTCACGAGGTGGTCGACCGGCGGTCCACCACGCCGGCGCCGGACGGCAGGGCGAACGCGGTGGCGTCGACCGTCTCGCGGTAGTGGTGCAGGGCCAGCTCGACCGGCTTGCCGTCGACCTGGCCGGTGAAGCTGCCCAGCGCCCCCTCGGTGGTCACGCAGGCGATGAAGTCGCCGCTCGACCGCTCCACGTCGACGCAGGTGGCGTGGCGACCGGCGAGGGTGGTGTCGCTCTGCGTGATCACCGCGTCCGGATCGAGCGCGGCGGCGGTCAGCAGTCCCACCACGATCGGCGGCGTGACCAGGCCCTGCTGCTTGGCCTCGGTGAACAGGGCCACCGAGGGCTTCGCGTTGGGCGCGGGCGGGGCCTCCAGGGTGCAGGTGGCCCGGCCGGCGGCGGTCTCGCAGCGGGCGGTCGCCTCCGGGGTGACGGTGAGCTTGCCGCCCGGCCAGGTGTAGGCGGAGCGGGCCGGCTCCTGGGCCTGGACGATGGTGGCGGTCTGCCCGCCGGGAAGCTGGTAGTCGGCCGAGTACGTCAGCTCCAGCGCCCCGTCCAGCCGGGCGGCCATGTCGTTGACCAGGTCGGCCCGCCCGATCGCCCGGCCGGCGTCGTCCAGGGTCTGACAGCCGGTCACCGTGAGCGACGCGATGACCGACACGGCGAGCATGCGGAGAGTGGTCGAGGCGGCGGGCATGGCGAACAGCGTGGCCGATCGGGTCAACCGCGCGCAAACCCGTTGCCGGTTGAGGACCGAGAATTCGGGAATGTCTGCGTAAAGCGCCGCCGGAAGGCAGGTTCCGGATCCGGTCCCCGTGCGCCCGGACCGCCCGCGTCCGACGGCCGCCCGATACGCTGCGTTCAACACCTGCCTCAGCCGCACCGTCGCGGCCCGAACCGGACCGGAACCACACAAACGAGGAGCGACTCAGTGGCAACCATCGAGGGAATCGTCGCGCGGGAGATTCTGGACTCGCGGGGCAACCCGACCGTCGAGGTCGAGGTCGGGCTCGACGACGGCACGATCGCCCGCGCGGCGGTGCCCTCCGGCGCCTCCACCGGCGCCTTCGAAGCGATCGAGCTGCGCGACGGTGACGCCGACCGCTACCAGGGCAAGGGTGTCGAGAAGGCGGTCTCGAACATCGAGGACAAGATCGTCGACGAGCTCATCGGCTACGAGGCCAGCGAGCAGCGGCTGATCGACCAGAAGATGCTCGACATCGACGGCACCGACAGCAAGTCCGAGCTGGGCGCGAACGCCATCCTCGGCGTCTCCCTGGCCGTGGCCAAGGCGGCGGCCGGCAGCGCGGAGCTGAGCCTCTTCCGCTACCTGGGCGGCCCGAACGCGCACCTGCTGCCGGTGCCGATGATGAACATCCTCAACGGCGGCGCGCACGCGGACTCCAACGTCGACATCCAGGAGTTCATGATCGCGCCGATCGGCGCGCCCAGCTTCCGCGAGGCGCTGCGCTCCGGCGCGGAGGTCTACCACGCGCTGAAGTCGGTGCTGAAGAAGAAGGACCTGTCCACCGGCCTCGGCGACGAGGGCGGCTTCGCGCCGAACCTGCCCACCAACTCCGCCGCGCTGGACCTGATCGCCGAGGCGGTCGAGAAGGCCGGCTACCGGCTCGGCACCGACATCGTCTTCGCGCTCGACGTGGCCGCCACCGAGTTCTTCGACAACGGCACCTACACCTTCGAGGGCGCCGCGAAGACCGCCGAGGAGATGAGCAACTACTACACCAAGCTCATCGGCGACTACCCGATCGTGTCGATCGAGGACCCGCTGTCCGAGGACGACTGGACCGGCTGGCAGACCCTCACCGCCTCCGTCGGCGACCGCATCCAGATCGTGGGCGACGACCTGTTCGTCACCAACCCGCAGCGGATCGCCCGCGGCATCGCCGAGAACGCCGCCAACGCGGTCCTGGTCAAGGTCAACCAGATCGGTTCGCTGACCGAGACCCTGGACGCGGTGGACCTCGCCCACCGGGCCGGCTTCAAGTGCATGATGAGCCACCGCTCCGGCGAGACCGAGGACACCACCATCGCCGACCTGGCGGTGGCCACCGGCTGCGGCCAGATCAAGACCGGTGCCCCGGCCCGCTCGGACCGGGTCGCGAAGTACAACCAGCTCCTGCGGATCGAGGAGGAGCTGGCCGACGCGGCGCGGTACGCCGGGGCGGGCGCGTTCCCGCGCTACCGTTCGGCCTGAGACCGCGAAGCCTCGGGGGAGGGGTGTGACGATGCAGCAGCGCCGCACACCGGGTGGTCAGCGTCCCGCCCGTCGGCCGGGTCACTCCGGCCGGCCGGGCGGGGCCCGGGGCGCCCGGGCCTCGGTCCGCGACGGCGGCGTCCGCGCCGAGCCGCGTGCCACCGCCGGTCGCGCACCGGGGACGGCCCGGGGCGCCGAGGGCGTACGCTCCGCGAACCGGCCCGCCGGGGCCCGTCGTACGGCGGCCGGCGGCACGGTCAAGCGGCTCACCGCACCCCACTCCCGGGGTTTCACCGGGCGGGCCACCGTGCTGTTCGCGGTGCTGATCGCGCTCGCCCTGGCCTACACCTACCCGGTGCGGGTCTACCTCGACCAGCAGGCCGACATCGAGCGGATGGAGGCCGCCCAGGCGGCCCAGCGGAAGACGATCGAGGAACTGTCCGAGAAGGCGGCCAAGTGGCAGGACCGGGCGTACATCGAGACGAAGGCCCGGGAGCGGTTCTTCATGGTCCGCCCCGACGAGACGCTGCTGGTCGTGCTCTCCGACCCCGAGGGCGCCGCGCGGGACGCCGGCGGGCCCGCCCAGCCGGCGAAGCCCGCCACGCCCGACCCCTGGTATGACACCCTCTGGTCCAGTGTGCGGGCCGCCAACGGCGAACAGCCCGACAAGTGAGCAGCACCCGAGCACCGAACGAGAGATGGGCACCGTGACTGTCGTACCACCGCAGGAGCCGGCGGCGGACTCCGTACCCCCGCCGAAGCGCGAGCCGGCCACGGAGGCCGACCTGGCCGCGGTGGCCGCGCAGCTCGGCCGCCCGCCCCGGGGCACCCGGGCGGTCGCCCACCGCTGCCCCTGCGGCCTGCCCGACGTGGTGGAGACGACGCCGCGCCTGGCCGACGGCACGCCCTTCCCGACGCTGTTCTACCTGACCTGCCCCCGCGCCACGGCGGCGTGCAGCCGGCTGGAGTCGGCCGGGCTGATGAAGGAGATGGCCGACCGGCTGGCCACCGACCCGGAGCTGGCCGCGCGCTACCGCGCCGCGCACGAGGACTACCTGGCCCGCCGGGAGGCGATCGGCGAGGTCCCGGAGATCGCCGGCATCTCCGCCGGCGGCATGCCCGGCCGGGTGAAGTGCCTGCACGTGCACCTCGGGCACGCGCTGGGGGCCGGGCCGGGGGTCAACCCGTTCGGCGACGAGACGCTGGAGCTGGTGGAGAAGTGGTGGGCGGCCGGCCCCTGCGTGGACGTGCCGGCGGCCGACTGACCATGGCGGGCACGGGCGGGGGCGTGGCGGGGGCCGACGAGATCGTGGTGCGGCGGGCCCGCACCGCCGACGTGCGCGGCATCCGGCGGCTGGTCGACACCTACACCGACGACCGGCGGCTGCTCAGCAAGGCCACCGTGACCCTCTACGAGGACGTGCAGGAGTTCCGGGTCGCGGTCCGGGCGGACGACGGCGCGGTGGTCGGCTGCGGCGCGCTGCACGTGATGTGGGAGGACCTGGCCGAGATCCGGACGGTGGCGGTCGACCCGTCCTGCCGGGGCCGGAAACTCGGCCACCGGATCGTCGCGGAGCTGATCGACTCCGCCCGCGAGCTGGGCGTGGCCCGGATCTTCGTGCTCACCTTCGAGACCCGGTTCTTCGGCTCGTTCGGGTTCACCGAGATCGACGGCGCGCCGGTGCCGCAGCCCGTCTACGAGCAGTTGCTGCGCTCCTACGACGAGGGCGTCGCCGAGTTCCTGGACCTGGAACGGGTCAAGCCGAACACCCTCGGCAACACCCGGATGCTGCTGCGCCTCTGACCGCCCCTTGGCCCCGGCCCCGGTGCGGGTGGGCGGCGAACAAGCCCCGGATCCTGCCGTAGGGTTGCTGCCGTGACGACGCGCGTGGCCGCCATCGACTGCGGGACCAACTCGATCCGACTGCTGGTCGCCGACCTGCCCGATCCCTCGGCGGGCCCGGACGCGCCGCTGGCCGACCTGAGCCGGCGGATGGAGATCGTCCGCCTCGGCCAGGGCGTCGACAAGACGGGCCGGCTGGCCCCGGAGGCCATCGAGCGCACCCGCGTCGCGCTGGCCTCCTACGCGGCCGAGATCGAGAAGCTCGGCGCGGAGCGGGTCCGGATGTGCGCCACGTCGGCGTCCCGGGACGCCTCCAACGCCGCCGACTTCCGCGAGATGGTCGAGCGGACCCTCGGGGTCGCGCCCGAGGTGGTGACGGGCGACGAGGAGGCGCGGCTCTCCTTCACCGGTGCGGTGCGCGGGCTGCCCGCCGGCACCGAGGAACCGTTCCTGGTCATCGACATCGGCGGCGGCTCGACCGAGTTCGTCGTGGGCACCCGCGCCGGCGGCGTCGAGGCGGCCATCTCGATGGACATCGGCTGCGTGCGGATGACCGAGCGGCACCTGCACGGCGACCCGCCGGGCATGGCCGAGGTCGCCGCCGCGCAGGCCGACATCGCCGTCGCGGTCGACCGGGCGCTGGCGGCCGTGCCGGGCCGGCAGGCCGCCACCCTGGTCGGGCTCGCCGGGTCGGTCACCACCGTGGTCGCCATCGCCCAGGGCCTCCAGGAGTACGACCCGGGCCGCATCCACCACGCCCGGGTGTCGTACGAGGCGGTGGCCGACGTGACGGCCGACCTGCTCGGCAAGACCCGGGAGCAGCGGCTCGCGATCCCGGTGATGCACCCGGGCCGGGCGGACGTGATCGGCGCCGGCGCCCTGGTGCTCCGGGTGATCATGGAGCGGGCCGGGATGGCCTCGGTGGTCGCCTCCGAGCACGACATCCTCGACGGCATCGCCTGGAGCCTCGCGCAACCCGCCGGGCAGTGACGTCCGTGGGCCGCCCATGACCCACGGCGGCCCGCGTCAGCCGTGTGGTGGGTGGTGCCGGACGGTCAGAGGGGCGCCGACGCGAAGTGGGCGAGGGCGGACCGGTTCACAAATCCGGCTTGACCCTCACGCCGCGTAAGGCCGCAGGGTGGGGTGCATGAGTGATCACTACGACGCTTTTGAAATCAGTCCCGTGCCCGATCCCGGCCCGGATGCGGTTGCGCCGGAGCTGTTCCGGGGCATCTACGGAATGCCCGCGTTCGCGTCGATCCCCACGAGCGATTTGGCGGCGTCGGTGGATTTCTGGACTCGTGGGCTCGGGTTCTTCGAGCTGTTCAGCATCCCCGGCACGCTTGTGCACCTGCGCCGGTGGGCCTTCCAGGACGTGCTCCTCGTCTCGGCGGCGAGCGTTCCGGCGGAGGCGCCAGCGATGAGCGTCAGTTTCGCGTGCGTGCTCAACCAGATCGATTCCCTTGTCGAGGCATGTCGTGCGTTGAGCCCGGACTCGGTCGATGGCCCACGGGACACCCCATGGAACACCCGCGATGTGGAAGTGGTCACCCCCGAGAACGCGCGGATCGTTTTCACTGCGGCGAAGCCCTTTGATCCGGCCAGTCAGGAGGCGCGGAACCTTGAAGCCATGGGGATCACCCCACCGGGCGGCGGTCGCGGCGACAATGAGGAGCGTGCCTGATGCCACTGACGTCGATGGGCTGACCGTCGGTCAGGTCGCGACGCGTCTGGGCGTGACAGTCCGCGCGCTGCACCACTGGGATGACATCGGTCTGGCGCGACCGTCGCTGCGCACGACTGCCGGATACCGGCTCTACACCGCTGGTGATCTGCAACGCCTGTACCGCATCGTCGTCTACCGGGAGATCGGCCTCGATCTGGACGGGATTCGGGCCATCCTGGACGACGCGACCGTGGACGTGCCCGGCGCACTGCGCGCGCAGCGCACCCAGGTTGCCCAGCGGATCGACCGCCTCCAGCAGCTCAGCGCCGGCCTGGATCGGATGATCGACGCCCACGAGCGCGGCCTGCTGCTGACCGTCGAGCAGCAGGCCGCGATCTTCGGCCCCAAGTGGAACACGGACTGGCCCGCCCAAGCCCGTCAGCGCTACGGAGACACGACGCAATGGCAGCAGTACGCCGAACGCTCAGCCTCTCGCGGCCCGGAGGAATGGCAGGCCATCGCCGACGTCGTCGCTGACCTCGACCGTGCCCTCGGGGACGCGGTGGACGCCGGTGTCGCCCCTGGCAGCCCCGAAGCGAATCAACTCGTCGAGCGGCACCGTGAGGTTTTCACGTCGTACTTTCCTCTCACCAGGCAGATGCAGGTCTGTCTCGGCCGCATGTTCGAGGCCGATCCGGCATTTGCTGCCCACTACGACGGCATCCGCGCCGGCCTTGCCACGTGGTTCCGGCAGAGCGTCGACGCCAGTGCACGGGCCCACGGCATCGACCCCGACACCGCCACCTGGCAGTAGAGCGCGGATCCGGTACGACTAGCGCGGGTGACGCCCTGCGACGCCGGCGACGAAGTGGGACCAGGCGGTCGGGCCGAAGGTGAGCACGGGGCCCGAACGGTCCTTGCTGTCGCGGACCAGCACCACGCCGGGCAGGTTGTCGGCGACCTCCACGCACGAGGCGCCGCCGTTTCCGCTGCGGGTGGACTTGCGCCACCGGGCGCCGGTCAGCTCCATGTCTTCGCCACTTCCTGCATCAGGGTCAGCGACTGCCGCCGGGACAGCGCCTCTGAGCGGACACTTTCCCACCTGCGGTGCAGGCTGGCAATCTCCTCGGCGCGGTCCAGCACCTGGGCGCGCAGCGGGCTGTCGAGATGCGCCACCCAACCTCCGTCGGCGTACCCCGCCAGGATGAACGGCCCGGCCACACCAGCGTGCACGCCTACCTCGGCCGGGATCACGTGCAGGTGGATGTGCGGGTGGGCACCCAGCTCGATCAGGTGGTCGAGTTGCTCGCGCATCACCCCGAACCGGTCCGCCACCGGGCGACGAAGAATCGTCTCGTCGAGCACGGCCACCAGTTGCGGTGGCTGGGCGCGGTGCAGGATCTGCTGTCGCTGAAGCCGTGCCGTCACCCGCTCTTCGACCTCGGAGTCGGGCACAAGGCCGCCGTCGGAAAGGACCGCGCGGGCGTAGCCCTCGGTCTGGAGGAGGCCGGGCAGGACGGAGATCTCGAACCACCACAGCGTGGCCGCCTCCTGCTCGACGGCCACCCAGGGCCGGAACCAGGCCGGCGCGGTTTCCACGCTGACCAGCGGCAGGATCCGTCCGAGCAGGCCGCCGCTGTCCAGCGCCTCGTCCGCGCGCCGGACGAAGTCGAGCGAGGGCGTACGCCGGCCGATCTCCACCATCCCGACGAGCGAGCCGGAGTAGTTGATCCGCCGGGCCAGTTCCTCCTGGCTCAGCCCGCGCTCGGTGCGCAGCCGCCGCAGTTCGCCGGCCAGGAGATCCAGCGTCGACAGTTGGGGTCTGGTCATCACACCTCGCTCACCGGGCTTCACATGTCGGGCCGGGCGGGCCACCGCCGGCCGGTGCCCGCCGCGTGACTTCCGAACGTAGTCGGGTGGTCACGATGATGGGGGCGACCCGGGGCCCACAGTGCCCTCACAACCCGACGAGGGGCGATGACGTGACGATCCGACGCCTCCACCCGACGTGGTGCGTGCCCGAGAGCGGCTGCGGGACCAGCGCGCTGCACCTGTCCCGCCTGCGGCCGGTCGCGCCGCGCGGCGACGAGGTGATCCAGGTGCGTGCCGCGCTCTGGCAGATGGACGTCGGGCGGCTGTCTCCGGCCGGCGTCCTGCTGGAGTTGTCGGCCGGCGACGATCCGGAGCGCTGGCCGATCGACCTGGCGCAGGCTCGCGCGCTGGTGCACGTACTCCGGGATCTGCTGCGGATCGCGGACGAGGCGGCGCGCCGCGCGGCCTGACCCGCCGCGCGGCGCGTTCCTTTGACACTACTTCGCAATGCGCAGTAGTGTGCGAAGCGTGGATACCACACAGCTCCTGAAGGGCGTGCTGGACCTCGCGGTTCTCGCCGTCCTGCGCGAGGAGGACGGCTACGGTTACGACATCCTGCGCCGGCTCCGCGAGGCCGGGCTGGAGGAGGTCGGCGACGCCTCGGTCTACGGCACGCTGCGCCGGCTCTACGCCGCCGGCCTGCTGACCACCTACGTCGTGCCGAGCGAGTCCGGCCCGCACCGCAAGTACTACTCCCTCAACGCCGCCGGCCGGGACCAGCTCACCCGCTACGGCAAGCTCTGGCGCTCGTTCGCCACCACCATGGACGCACTGCTCGACGATCGGGGGATGGCGGCATGACCGTCACGGAGCAGGAGATCGCGGACTACGTCGCACGGGTGCGGGCCGCACTGGCCGACCTGCCGCCGGCGCACCGTGACGAGTTGACCGAGGACCTGCCGGAACACCTCGCCGAGGTCGCCGTCGAGGCCGGCGGCAGCCTGGTCGAGCGGCTCGGCGCGCCCGAGGCGTACGCGGCCGAGCTGCGCGCCGCCGCCGGGGTCGGCGCCGTCGCCGGTGGCCGCCGCCGCGACCGCCGCCTGGCCGCCGCCGTGGAGCGGCTCCGCGCGCGGGCGCAACGCTGGGACGTCCAACTCGGGCCACCCCTGGGGTACGCCTCGGCGAGCGAGTTCCTCCGGCTGCTCCGGCCGGCCTGGTGGGTGCTGCGCGGCTACCTGGCCGCCATGCTCGTCACGGTGGCCACCACCGGTGACTCGTTCGGCGTGCTGCCCGAGCTGAACGGCAGCGTGCTGGCCGGCCTGGTGCTGCTCGCCGGCAGCGTGCTCGCCTCGATCTGGCTCGGCCACCACACGCCGAGCCTGACCCGGCCCAAGCGGCGGCTGCTGCACGCCGGCACGGCGGTGCTGGTGGTCTTCGGGCTGATCGGCCTGACCGACGTGAACGGCCGCGTCGGCTCGGGGGACCTCGGCTACGAGCACATCTCGGTCGACGACCGGTACTCCCACGTCCGGGACGTCTACGTCTACGACAGCGAGGGCCGGCTGGTGGAGAACGCCCGGCTCTTCGACCAGAACGGCGACCCGATCCGCCTCGGTTACCCGGACTGCCCGGACGGGTGGGACCCGAGAGGGGTCGGCAACCCGCTGCTGCGCCCGTACCCGTACTGCCCCGAGCGGGCGCCGTTCGCGCCGCGCCCGCCGGCGGCCACCGCGCCCGCGCCCGGCCTGCCCCCGTTGGCGCCCACCGCGTCGGCCGACCCGTCCGGCCCGGTCCCGACGGGCAGCCCGACGGCCGGCGCGACCACGGAGGCCCCGACCGCGACGGAGGCCCCGGCCGCCACCCCGGCGCCGAGCCGGACGTGAGCCGGATCGCGTCCGGGAAAGCTGGGAAATAGCTGAACGGATGAGGTCGACGGGGCGGCGACCGTCGTACCTGATCGCTACGGTGTCGTCTGCTCATCCACCCCTCGGAAGGACAACCCGTGTCAGAGCAGGTCGCACCGCCCCCCGCGCCGGACGCCGCGCAGCCCCCGTCGGCCTTCCAGGCGCCCCCGGCGGAGCCGGAGACGAAGAAGTCCGGCTCCAAGAAGGTGCTCGGCATCGTCGGCGCGATCGTCGCGTTCCTGGTCATCGCGGGGCTCAAGTTCGGCGTCGGCTCGGCCATCGGCAACTTCCTCAACAAGGACGAGACCGCCGACGCCAAGGTCGGCGACTGCATCGCCGAGCTGCCCGAGGTGACCGGCACCAAGGAGGAGAAGGTCGACGGCGCGAAGGTCGTCGAGTGCACCTCCACCGACGCCGTGTACAACGTGGTCGGCCGGGTCGACGGGCAGACCGAGACGCAGGCCCGCTCCGGCGAGGCGTGCGAGCAGTACATCAAGGAAGACCAGGACGGTTACGTCTACTACAGCATCGAGCCGGGCAAGAAGGGCTACCTGCTCTGCCTGACCAAGAAGGCCTGACCGGCCCCACGGCAGCACGGCACCGCCGACCGCGGGCCCGGCCAAGGTCCGCCCCCCCGGCGGCGTCACCCCGTAC
>NZ_JBFAVI010000047.1:0-41591 GCF_040679695.1 Micromonospora sp. NPDC052213 | reverse complement strand
GCGGGACGGGACCAGCGGGCGACACGGGCAGGTCGCGGGACGGCGCGACCGGGCCGGTTCGGTCCGTGGGCGGCATGTCGCGGGACGGCGCGGGGTAGCCGGGCAGCACCTGCGACCTGGCCATGCCGGGCCAGCCGCCGGCGGCGCCGCCGATGATGGTCAGACCGCACGTGGCGCCCGCGCGGTACAGCGGGTACTTGGTGTTGGGCAGCGACGTCCAGGCGTTGGTGGCCGGGTCGTAGGCGTAGCCCTGGTTGGTGACGAGGCCGTCGGTGATGCCGCCGCGGATCCCGCCGGAGACCAGCAACCTGCCGTCGCCCGCGCTGTAGGCCGAGGCCCACGCGCCGACGGGCAGGTCGGCGATGGGCGCCCAGTGGTCGTAGACCGGGTCGTAGGAGTAGGCGGAGGCGGCGGGGCCCGAGGCGGTGGAGTTCATGCCGCCCGCGCAGTAGATCTTCCCGTTGATCGCGCCGCAGGAGGCCCAGCCGACGTTGGCCGGATACGGCGCCGCCGTACGCCAGGTGTCGGTGGCCGGGTCGTAGACCTGGACGTCGGTCCTGCCGCAGTCGCCCGCGAGCGTGCCGTTGCCCGAGCCGCAGCCACCGATCAGGTAGAGCTTGCCGTCCAGGACGACGGTGCCCGCGGCGGCCAGCGGTTTGGCGGGGCTGGCAGCCACGCTCCACTGACGCTTGGCCGGGTCGTACACCTCAGTGACGCCGACGACCTTGACGGAGGCGTCCCAGCCCCCCGCGACGTAGAACTTGCCGTCGATGAACGCGCCCGAGGCCCGCTGCCTGGCCACCTGCATCTGCGGGATGCTTTCCCAGCGCTCGTTGGTCGGGTCGTAGCTGTAGCCGGTGGCGACGGTCTTCGCGCCGTCGAACCCGCCGATGGAGTAGATCTTGCCGTCGTGTGCGCCGACGGTCGGGTCCATGATGCCCACGGGGTAGGGGGCCAGGACCGACCAGTCGCTCTCCTGCCCGGTCGCGGTGACGTCCGCGTCGGTGCGTGGCGGCTGCTCGGTGCTCGGGGTCAGCGCGCTCGGCGTCACGTCCGCCCGCACCTCGACCGACGGCTGCCCGGTCGCGGCGAGGGCCCGCGCACCGCCGGAGACCGCACCGGTGCGCGGGCGCAACGGAGCGGTGCCCTTGTTGGTAAGGGTGACCGTGGCGGTGCCGGTGGTGCCCAGCTCCTGGCCGGCCGTCAGCTTCGCGGCGGACAGCTCGGCCAGACCGGCGGCCAGCGAGAAGTCGGCCTTGGTGATCGCACCGGGGGTGATCTGCACCGTCTTGCTCTGGGCGGTGAACTTCTGGTGCGTGGCGGCGAGCTCCGCGGTACGGGGCAGGAATGCCCAGTAGAACCCGTCACCGGTGGCGGCGTCCTCCGGCGTGGCCCGGGAGCGACCGGCCTGCGAGCCGGCATCGGTGGAGGCCACCTCGGTTGCGCCGAGCCAGGCGCCGGTGTTGCGGTCGGTCACCTGGCCGACCACCAGGCCGCCGGTGACCGGGGCGCAGGAGGGCTCGCCGACGAGGACGTCGTCGATCTGCCACCACATGTCGAACGAGCCGGTGTAGTGGAAGCGGACGCGCACGTCGTTCTTGCCCGCCGCCTGCGGGATCGGGACCGTGAGGGTGTCCTTGACGGTGCCCTTGGCGCGGGTCCACACCGCGGCCCAGTTCTGACCGCCGTCGGTGGACAGCTCGATCGTCGCGGTGGAGCGCACCCAGGACGGGGCGAAGTACTCCGTCGCCAGCCTGATCACGGGTTCGCGGGCGGCGGACAGGTCGATCGCCGGGGTGACCAGGTAGGTGTCCTGCGTCTGCTGGTAGCCGTGCATCTCGCTGTTCACCGAGGCGAAGTTGCCCTCGCCGCCCGGCGTGCGGTTGCCGAGGGGATCGGGGTCGTCGAAGACCCACATGCCGCCGTCCGTCTTGGACTCCACCGACCAGCCGGCGGGCGTCTCGGTGCCGTCGAAGGTCTCGTAGAGGCCGTTCACCTGGTAGCCGGGCGCCTTGCAGCGGTTGGCGTCGATCTGGAGGGTGAAGTCCCTGGCGAGGTCGCCCGCGAACGCCACGGGCACGCTCAACTTCTGGTAGCCGGGGTAGACCGCCTGCACGTCCAGCGTGTAGGTGGTGCCCTCGGGCAGCACGATCTCGTACGCGCCGGTCTGCGGGTCGGTGAACCACGGCCCGGCGGCGAGCCCTGCCACGCTGACCTTCGCGTACAGTGGCCAGCCCTGGCCGGACCCGTCGCGGACCACGCCGTGGACCTTGCCCTGGGGCGCGGTCTCCAGCACGAAGTCGGCCGAGACGGTCGCGTCCGCCTTGACGGTCACGTCCCGGTCGACGTCGACATAGCCGAACATCGACGCGGTGATGGTGTAGTCACCTGCCAGCAGGCGGACGCTGTAGCCGCCGTCGATCCCGGTGACCAGCTCACGCTCGAGTGGGCCGTCGACGTGCACCTTGACGCCGGCCAGCGGCTTGCCGGTCTTGGCGTCGGTCGCCTTGCCGTTCAGCGTGCCGATGTGCTGCAGCGGCGCGGCGGTGACGGCGGCGAGCACGTCGAGCTTGCCCTCGCCCCAGACGTTGTTGTCCTGCGCTGTGCCGCCGCAGGTCGTGTCCGCGACATCCACGGCGGTCTGGTCGAGCAGCTTCCTGGTGGCGGCGATGTCGCCGACCAGAGGCGGAGCGGCCGACCACAGCAGTGCGATGGCTCCCGCGACGTGTGGGGAGGCCATCGAGGTGCCGTTCATCGAGGCGTAGCCGTTGCCGGGGACGGCCGAGCGGACATTGACGCCCGGAGCGGCGATGTTGGGCTTGATGTCGCCGTCCTCGCCGGAACCGCGGGAGGAGAAGAGTGCGATGGCGCCGTTGGCGTCGAACGCGCCCGCCGCATAGGTGTTCTGGTAGTCGCCGGGGCTGCCTGCGGTGTTGCAGCCGGGGCCCTCGTTGCCGTTGGCGAACATCGGGAACATGCCCGCGGCGATCCAGGCGTTGACCACGTCCTTGAACCACGGCTCCACGATGGGGCCGTTGGGGCTGCCCCAGGAGTTGTTCACGACGTGCGGGCGCAGCTCGGGGCGGGGGTTGTGGCCGTTGAGGTCGGTCGGCGCCAGCATCCACTGCGCCGAGGCCATCAGCGCCGACTCCGGGCAGGTACGGTCTGTGCAGCCCTTGGCGGCGATCCACTGCGCGCCCGGCGCGACGCCGATGCGACTGCCCTCGCCGCCGTCACCGGTCATGGTGCCGATGGTGTGCGTGCCGTGCCCGGTGTTGTCACATGGCACCGGGGACGGCGAGGCGCAGCTCAGCGCGGGGTCGTACCAGTTGTAGTCGTGGCTGAAGGTGCCGTCGCCCCGCTTGCCGCGGTAGGAGTTGACCAGCGCCGGATGGTCGTGCTGGGCGCCGCTGTCGATGCTGCCGATGACGATGCCCGCGCCGCGGGCGCCGAAGTCGGTCCAGACGCGGTCGGCGCCGATGGCCTTGATGCCCCACTCCACCGTGTCGGCCGCGGCAGCAACCGTGTCCTTGCCCTGGGTGGGCTCGGGCAGCGTGTATACGTGGTCGGCCTCGATGGAGGCGACCTCGCTCTCGGCGGCCAGCGACTGGGCCAGTTCCAGGGTGCCCTTCTTGACGTACACGGTGTTGGACGCCCAGAACACTTCGAAGTCCGCGCCCGACGACTTGAGCTTGCCGATCACATCGCCCTGGCTACGGGCCGCACTGCGGCGCAGTTCCTTCATCACGGCTTCGCCGCGCCCGTTCCAGTCCTGCTGCGCGGCGGCTGCCCCCAGGTTGGGTCGCTCGGTGAACCGTACCCAGTACGGCCCTGTCCGCTCGGACTGCAGGGTCGAGCGCAGTTCCGGCTTGATCTTGTCGTGTGCCTCCGCCCGGCTGGACAACGCAACGACGGCGGCGGCGCTGGCCAGAAGGGACATCACCACTCCCAGGCGGAGCGCCAGGCGTCTTCTCAAGAGCGTCTCTCTCATGGGATGGCACGATCCCGGCTGTGATCCGGCCGAACAAGCGGGGTGGAGGTACGGCTTTGCGACATGGCGGTTTCCGCCATGCTTCATGCGTATCAATGAGTCGGAGGCGCGCCATGCTCGTACACGTGCTCGGGTTGACGAACGAAGAGTCGCGGGTCTACCGCGAGTTGATCAAGCTTCCGTCCTGCGCGCCCGCGGACCTGAGCGCCGGGCTCGGCATGGAGACAGCTCAGGTGGCCTACGTGCTGGGACGCCTGGCGAACCTCGGCCTGGCCGCACGCAGCGGCGAGGACACTGGGCGGTTCGTGGCGTCCCCGCCTGCCGTCGCGCTCGGCGCGCTGCTGGCCAAGCGGCAGAATGAGATCAGGCTTGCCGAGCTGGAGCTCAACGCGCTGGAGGAGACCTACCGGGCGGCGGCTACCCAGCGGACCATCGCCGACGTGATCGACGTGGTGCAGGGCGCGGAGGCGATCAGGCAGCGCTTCGAGCAGCTGCAGATCGGCGCGCGCGAGGAGGTAATGGCCTTCGTCACGGCGCCCCCCGTGGTGGTCGAGTCCGACGAGAACACCGCCGAGGACGCGGCCCTGGCACGCGGCGTCTCCTACCGAGTGGTGCTCGAACGCGCGATGCTCGAGGACGACGTCAACTTCTTCGGCGAGATCGAGAAGGTGACCGCGCTGGGTACGCGCGTACGCGTCATCGACAGCCTGCCCATGAAGCTGCTGATCGTCGACAGGGAGCTGGCGCTCATCCCGATCGCGGGCGAGCACAACGTCGCCGCGTCGGGGGCACTCATGGTGCACCGCAGCGCGTTGCTCGACGCGCTCATCGCGCTGTTCGAGTCCCTGTGGAACGTCTCCAGCCCGATCGTCACCAGAGTCGACGGCATCGGTGAGGTCGGCCCGCGACGGCTGGAGGACATCGACGTGCAGATCCTGAGCCTCCTGCTGGCCGGGTTCGCCGATCAGGCGGTGGCCAGCCGGCTCGGCACCTCACTGCGGACCGTGCAGCGTCGGGTGCGCCACCTGATGGACCTGACGGGCGCGCAGACCCGCACCCAGCTCGGCCACCGGGTGGCACGCCTGGGTTGGGACCTGACGCGCCGTCCCGCCTCCGGGACCGAGCACGATCAGGCCGGGCAGGTTCCACGCCCTGCCCAGCTGGCACGGGAGTCCACGCGGGAGTGATCCCGGGCCAATGCACGGCCGGGGCGAGGCACCTGGCGATCGCTGTGGCGGGACGCAACGGCGGCGGACTCTGTGCGCGGCTGCGGGTCGAACGGGCAGCAAATGACGCACATGCTAGGATGGTATACCAAAATTCGCGACTCTTCAGCGGGGCGGTGACCACATGGCAGAGGCGGGGAGCTTCGAGTCGGAATCGGAGCGCGTCACGCGGCAGCTGCGTGAGGAGATCCTGGACGGGGTTCGCGCTCCGGGAGACCGGCTGGTGGAGCGGGATCTGGCAGGCGAACTGGGCGTGAGCCGGGTGCCGGTGCGCGATGCGCTGCGGGCGCTGGTGGCCGAGGGGTTGGTGACCCCGCGACCACGATCCTGGGCCGTGGTTCGGGAGTTCACCGCCTCGGACATCGCGGACCTGAACGAGGTCCGCGCGGCGTTCGAGTCGTTGACGTTCCGGCTGGCTGCGCAGCGGCGAACCCGCGACGGCCTGGAGCGGCTTCGCGGCGTGCTGGATGACGAGCTGACAGCCGCGCGTGCGGGGGATGCGGTGCGGGCCCGCCGTGCGGCTGCGGACTTTCATGAGGTGGTGACGTCGTTGGCGGCGAACGAGCTGCTCGTCGAACTCGAGCGCCCCTTGCGCAGCCGGATGCGGTGGCTGCTCGGGCAGCACGATGACCTGATGGCGGTCGCAGAGCAGCACGAGGGGTTGTACGCGGCTATCGCCGACCGGGATGTCACCCGCGTCGAGCGTCTGGTGGCGGAGCATCTCGCGGCTGGGCAGCGTATGGCGACGGCCCGCCAGCACGGCCGTTCCGACGCGGCGACGAGACCCTGACCCACGCGATGACCCGGCTCCGCGCGGCCAGGTTCCGATGCTCAGTTCGAAGACCGTGGTGTACGGCGACGCTGACCGAACGCCTCCGATTTTGGTATACCATCGGAACATGACGTCTCTGATCTTGACCAACGTGCGCCCATGGGGCGCCGGCCCAGTCGATGTGACGATCGCCGACGGGCTGATCGCCGATGTGGCACCCACCGGCACCGGGGACGGCGCCGGCGAGCGGGTCGACGGGTGCGGCCTGCTGGCACTGCCCGGATTCGTCAACGCGCACGCGCACGTGGACAAGAGCTGGTGGGGTCAACCGCGGGTCTCCTACGGCGGCGAGGCCACGACGCAGGGCCGGATCGCCCACGAGCGCGCCGAGCGGGACAAGCACGGCATCCCGAGCGTCGCGAGCACGATCGCGGTCCTGCGGGAGTTCCTCCGCCACGGGACGACAGCCACCCGTACGCACGTCGACGTCGACCTCGGGGTTGGGCTGCGCGGTATCGAGTCGGTTCGCGAGGCGGTCGCCGCGCTGGACGGCGCGGTGGAGGTGGAGATCGTGGCGTTCCCGCAGGACGGCGTGATGCGCCGCCCCGGCGTCCTGGAGCTGCTGGACCAGGCAGCCGTGGCCGGCGCCACGAGCATCGGTGGTATCGATCCGGCATCCATCGACCGGGATCCGGTAGCCCAGCTCGACGGGCTGTTCGAGATCGCCGAGCGCCGCGGCGTCGGGATCGACATCCACCTGCACGACGGCGGCGAGCTGGGCGCCTTCCAGTACGAACTGATCGTCGATCGCACGCTCCGCGCGGGCCTGCAGGGAAAGGTCACGATCTCGCACGGATTCGCCCTCGGTGAACTCCCGCCGCAGCGTCAGGCCGAGCTGCTGGCTCAGTTCGCCGAGGCGGGCATCTCCTGGGCCACGGTTGCGCCGGTACGCTCGGCGCCGTTGCCCTGGCGAGCCATGCGGGACGGCGGCATCCCGATCGGGCTGGGCACCGACGGCATCCGCGACCTGTGGTCACCGTACGGCGACGGCGACATGCTCCGCATCGCCCTGGGCTTCGCCCGGCTGCACGGCCTTCGCACCGATGACGACCTCGCCGACGCGGTCAAGCTTGCCACGACCGACGGCGCCCGGTTCGTGCACCGCACCGGGCACGATCTGGTCCCCGGCGCGCGTGCGGACATCGTCCTGCTCGACGCCGAGAACGTGCCGGACGCTCTGATGAGGGCTCCCCGCCGCCAGGCCGTGATCGCCGGCGGGCGGCTGGTGGTCCGGGACGGCGAACTGCTGGTCTGACGACCTCGCGCACGGTGGACTGGCGGAATTGCCGCACAGGGGCTGTCCACCCGGCGGAGCGGCCACCCGTCGCGACAGGGGCTGCCGTAGGCATGTCGGTTCGCGTCGTTTGATCGACACGAACCGATACCCAACATGGGCTGCGCGTTTCGGTGCGTCCATTTCGGAGTATCGGGGCGACGGTGCCTGGCCCGGGCCCTGTACCGTGTGACGCACTCTGGCAGAACCGCCCGGCGCCCTCGGCCCGGGCACAGGACATCTGACGTGAGGGCGCGCATGACGGCCGCCGACTTCGACGTCGACCCGACCACCGCGACCGGTCCGGAACAGTACGTCAGGCTGCTGCGTCGCGTCCGCGACCAGTCCGGCCTCGCCTATCGCGAAATCGCCCGCCGCGCGCAGCGCAACGGGGACGTGCTGCCGGCGAGCACCCTGGCGACGATGCTGGGCCGGTCGACGCTGCCCCGCCGTGATCTGGTGTCGGCGCTGCTGCGGGCCTGCGACGTGCCGGACGACCGCGCGACAGCGTGGCTGGCCGTGTGGGGCAGGCTGGCCGCCGCCCGTACGGCGGCGACGCCTCCGGCGTCCACGCGGGCGCGTTCCTCGGGCCGGGCCGGTCACTCCCCGATCGGTCCGGCCGCGCGCGTCACCGGTCCGAGCGGCCCGGTCGGCGGGCCGGACACCACGGGTGTCGGGCCGACATCCCCCACACAGCGTTCCGCCGCCCTACGCCTGCTCCCCGCAGGTGGCGGGACCGGGTCGGCCGGCCCGGAACGGGGGCGGGTCGCCGCGTCCGGCGGCGGCCGGGACCGGGCCGTGTTACGGGGGCTGTCGTGGCCGGCGGCAAACGAGCCGCCGCCGGTGGAGGGCGGGTCGGGGACACCGGTCCCCTATCAACTGCCACCTGCGCCCCCGTTGATGACGGGCCGCTCGGCGGAGGTCGGCCAACTGCTCGCGGCCACGGAGACCGACGCCGCGGTGTGTCTCGTCGAAGGTGCCGGCGGGGTCGGCAAGTCCGCGCTCGCCCTGCACGTCGCGCACCGGATCGTGGGACGCTACGACGGCGGTTGCCTCTACGCGGACCTGCGCGGGGCCACCGACGGCGTCGCGGCGGCCGAGCCCGCGGACGTGTTGGGCCGGTTCCTGCGGGCACTGGGCCTGCCCAGCGTCCCCGCCTCGCTCGACGAGGCCTCCGCGTTGCTGCGCACGTGGACCGCCGGACGGGGCGTGCTGGTGGTGCTGGACAACGCCGCATCGGCGGCGCAGGTCCGACCGCTCCTGGCCAGCGGGCCCGGATGCACCACGATCGTCACGAGCCGGTGGATGCTCCCCGACCTCGACACGACGGCGCGGATCCGCCTCGGCCCGTTACCCGACGACGCGGCGCTCGCCCTGCTCAGCGGGCTCACCGGCGCCCACCGCGTGCAGGCGGAGCCCGCCGCGGCCGCGACGGTGGTCCGCCGGTGCGGCGGCTTGCCGCTGGCGTTGCGAATCGTCGGCGCCCGCGCCGCGGCCCGGCCAGACGCCTCGCTGACCGGCCTCGCCGAGCGGATGGACGACGAGGGCATGCGGTTGGACGTCCTGGAGGTCGGTGACCTGTCCGTACGGGCCAGCCTGCACCTGGGCTACCAGGTGTTCGGGGACGCGCGGCAGGGCGGACGTCGGCAGGCGGCCCGGCTCTTCCGGCTCGCCGCGCTGCCCGACTGGACGCACCTGACGCCGTACGGCTGCGCGGCACTGGCCGACCTGCCGGTGACCGTCGCCGAGCAGGCCCTGGACGCGTTGGCCGACGCGCACCTGATCGAGTCGGCCGGTGGCGGCGGATACCGGTTCCACGACATCGTCCGGCTCTACGCCCGGGAGCGGGCGCAGGCGGTGGACGACCCACACCACCGGGAGGCGGCCCTCGGCAACCTCACCGCGTGGCTGCTCGCGGCCACCACCCGCGCGGCGCGGCTGCTCTACCCCGACGACCGGTTCGGCATCGACGAGCCGGCCGGCCCGACTCGCCCCGGCCCGCCCCTCGCCGACGCGGCCGACGCGTGGACCTGGTTCGAGCGGGAGCACACCAACCTGTTGCTGGTGGCCGGCCAGCAGGCGACGGCGGGACGGGCCCTCGCCGAGGTCCGCGACCTGGCCCTCGTGGCGGCCAAGTTCCTCGACTACGCCGGGCACATCGCCGAGCAGCAACAGTTCGGCCACCTCGCCGCCTCGGCGGCGAGCCGGTGTGGCGACCGCTCGGGCGAGGCCGCCGGGCTCAACATCGTCGCCGTCGCGCTGCTGCGCCAGAGCCGGCTCGACGAGGCGATCCCCATCCTCGAGCGGTGCCTGGCCGTCCAGCGCGAACTCGGCGACCGGAGCCGGGAGGCCGCCATCCTGAACAACCTCGGCAACGCCCTGCGCGACGGCGGCGACCTGACCGGCGCCCTGAACCACCTGCGGGCCGCCCTGGTCATCCGGCGGCAACTCGGCCACCGGCACAAGGAGGGGCTGGTGCTCGACAACCTGGCCCTGGTATACCAGCGCCTCGGCGACCACGCCCGGGCCGTCGCCTGCCACGAGGCGGGACGCGCCGTCGCCGACGGCGGCACCGATCCGTTGCGCGAGGCCCAGGCGCTGGTCAACTTCGCCGAGACGCTGCACGCCGGCGGTGACCACCGGGAGGCGATCGCTCGCGCGACCGAGTCGCTGGAGATCTGCCGACGCTACGAGCACCGGCGGGGCATCGGCTTGGCGCTACAGGTGCTCGGCGACGCCCACGCGGGCCTCGGACACCGCGCCGTGGCGCGCCGGCACTGGCGGGAGGCATTGGGCCGGCTCGACGGGCTGGACCCGCAGGCGTGCATCCGCCTCCGCGCCGCCCTGGCGGCGGACACGACTGCCTGACCGCCGCTGGCGGGCAGCGCAGTTCCGGGTGTCGGCGCCACCCCGGGGCGCTCCCGCCCACGGCCTCACGACGCGCGTCTGGCGGCGGCCGGGCGGGCGCTCGCCGGGCTCAGCAGCGTATGCGTGGTGCCAGCCGGACGTCGGCGGGGCCGGCGCGGTCCAGGTAGGTCGACTCGGCGAAGGCCAGAAAGCGCTCCGCGTCGGCCGCGGTCGAGGCCAGACCGAAGGAGACGCGTACCGCTCCGCCGGTCGGCAGCCGCAGCGCGGCGAGATGCTGGTCGATCGTCCCGGCGTGGGCGAGGTTCGTGCGGCGCAGCGAGCGGCGGCTGATCCCGAAGGCGGCCTCGGCCGCGCCCGGGTTGCAGAAGCAGCCCGTACGCAGGGCGAAGCCGGACGCCGACGATTCGAGCGCGACGAGCCGCTCGTCGACCAGCGAGCCGTCCGGGTAGCGGAAGTTGAACGCCACGGTGCCGCCACGGGCGTCGCCCGTCGACGGTCCGTAGACGTGGACGAGCGGCCGGCCGTTGCGGTGTCGCAAGGCGGTCAGCCGCTCCAGCAGCCACCCGGTGAGCAGGCCGACCCGGGTGTGGACGAGGTCGACGCCGATCGAGTCGAGCCAGCGCAGCCCGAACTCCACGTCGGGGAGGCTGAGGAAGTTCAGCGTGCCGTCCTCGAACCCCGACTCGTCCCCCATCGGCTGGTGCCAGTCGCCCTGCACGCTGACCGCCCGGACGGTGCCACCGGCGAACCAGGGTCGGCGCAGCCGGGCCAGCGCCTCGCGCCGGGCCAGCAGCGCCCCCACTCCGGTGGGGTAGCCGAAGAGCTTGTACCAGCTCAGGCAGACGAAGTCCGGCTGCACGACGCCCAGGTCCAGCCGGTTCGTCGGGGCGAAGGCGGCGGCGTCGAGCAGCACGTCGTAGCCGCGCTGCCGGGCCAGCCCCACCCACCCGAGCGGATGTTGCACGCCGGTGAAGTTGCTCTGTGCCGGGTAGGCGAAGAGCCCGGTGGGGCCGGACCTGCCCCGCCGGCTACGACCGCCCGGCCCGCCTCGGCCGGCGGCCAGCGCGGCGATCACGTCGGACTCGGCCACCCGCAGGTCGGGCCCGGCCAGCGGCACGTAGCGGACCGGCGCGCGGGCCGCGCGGGCGTACTCCCGGATGCCGTTGACGGAGTTGTGGTTGTCCCAGGTCAGCACGAGCGGGCGGCCGCGGCCGAAGACGTACGCCTCGCCCACCAGGCGGCAGGCGCCACTGGCGTTCGGGGTGAAGACGACGACGTACTCGCCGGGGTCGGCGCGGAAGAAGTCGAGCACCGCGCGTCGGGCCGAGGCGAGCAGCGCGCCGGTCGCCTCGGAGGTGGGGTTCTCCGAGTGCGGATTGCCGTACGGGCCGGCGAGCAACCGGTCGTGGTGGGCGGCGACCTGTGCCCGTGCGGCCACCCCGGCCCCCGTGTAGTCGAGGTAGACGCGCCCGTCGCGGTCAAGGTGCCGATACTCGGTGGCGCGTAGCTCGTCGATCCGGGCGGTGCTCGCGTACGCGGCGGCCGCGGCGATGCGCACGCCGGCCGGCGCCGGGGAGGCGTGCCCCTCAGCCATGAGGTGGAGTGTGGTCGGACCGGCCCAGAGCGCGCCTGTCGAGTTTGCCGTTGGGCAGGGTGGGCAGCCGCTCCAGCCGCTCGAAGGCGGTGGGTACGGCCACGGCGGGCAGCCGGTCGAGCAGGTGCGCGCGCAGGGTCCGCTGAGGCACCGGTTCGGCGCAGACCACGTACGCGACGCCCTGGTAGGGGACGGCGACGCCGGCGAGGAGCACCGCCGGGTGGGACATCAGGGCGTGCTCGATCTCGGCCGGTTCGATGCGCATACCGCCGACCTTGAGCTGCTCGTCGACGCGCCCGTGGTAGCGGAGCAGGCCGTCGGCGCCCAGGCTGACCCGGTCGCCGGTGCGGTAGACCGGTCCCCCCGACACCACCCCGGGCGAGGAGATGCACAGCTCGCCGTCGTCGATGGAGATCGTGGTGCCGGGGATCGGCCGGCCGATGGGGACCGGGTCCTCGCCCGGCGCGCACCTGTGCACGGTGCTCCAGACGGTGCACTCGGTGGGACCGTACTCGTTGTAGAGCGTCGCGTGGGGCATCCGCTCGTGGTGCAGGTCGACCAGGCCGGGCGGGCAGCTCTCCCCCGCCACGATCACGGTGGTCAGGCTGGCCACCGGGGAGCGCAGCACCAGCCGGTACAGGGACGGCACCATCAGCGTGTGGGTGGGCCGGTGCACGGTGCCGGCCCGGACCAGCGCCCGCACGTCGAACGGCCGGTCGCTCGGGATGACCAGTGTGCCCCCGGTGCACAGCGTCCAGTAGATGCCCGCCACGGAGCTGTCGAACGAGATGGACGAGCACAGCAGGAACCGCTGGGGCGCACGACCGTAGTACTCCAGCCGGGCGCCGGTCGAGTAGCTCAGCGCCGCCCGCGACACCGTGACCGCCTTCGGCACGCCGGTCGAACCGCTGGTGAACAGCGTGTACGCGTCGGGCCCGTCCCGCCAGCCGCAGCGGGCCGGGCGCAGCGACGCCAGCAGGCTCTCGGTGAGTGTCACCAGGGCACCGCTGCCCGCGACCATCAGCTCGCGGCGCGCCGCCGGGAAGGCCGCGTCGACGGGGACGTAACGTGCTCCCGCCCGCAGTACGCCGAGCATGGCCACGACGGCCCAGCACGACAGCCGGGTGTGCACGACCACCGGCTCCCCGACGGCCACGCCCCGCTGCCGGAGATGGAGGGCGACCGCGCCGGACAGGCCGTCCAGGTCCGCGTACGTCAGGGCCTGCTCGGGATCCGTCACGGCCGGCGTCTCCCGGCGGGAGCGCAGCTGAGCGGCCAGCGCCTCGGTGATCATCGTCGCCCGGCCACGACCGGCATCCGCTTGATCCCGCCCAGCCAGGTCGACCGTACGCGCTCGACCTCGCCGGCCGGCTCGAAGGACGCGAAGGTGGCGAAGAGTTCCTCGAAGAAGACGCGCAACGTCAGTCTGGCGACGGCCGCTCCCAGGCAGTAGTGCCGCCCGTCCCCGAAGGCCAGATGCCGGTTCGGGTGGCGGTCCAGGTCCAGCGTGTCGGGGTCGGGGAAGACGGTCTCGTCGCGGTTGGCCGACCCGAGCCACACCACGACGGCGTCGCCCGCCCCGACGCGTACGCCGCCGACGGTGGTGTCCCATGTCGCCAGCCGCATGAAGTGCCCGGCGGGGGAGGTGAACCGAAGCGCCTCCTCCACCGCGCGGCCGACCCGCTCGGGCCGCCGGGCCCACTGCTCGTAGCGGTCGGTGCGGATCAGCTCGGCCAGGGCCGCGCGGGGCACGTGCGGGATGGCGGCGCTGCCGCCGAGGAGCAGGCTGTAGCAGTTGGCGACGATCGCTCCGGGGCGCAGCGGCATGGCCCCCAGCAGGTCCACCAGGTCCCCGCGTGGGCGCCGACGGTGTTCGAGCACCAGGTGGAGCAGGTAGGCGAAAAGTTCCCGGTGCCCGCGGTCGAGGGTCGCCGCCGGGCCGCCGGGCAGCGCGACATCCGGGTCGTGCTCGGCCACCGACATGGACACCCACCGGGCCAGGGCGGGCCAGTCCGCTGCCGGAATGCCCATCAGCGGCCCCAGGAAGGCCAGCGGCAGGGCGGAGGTGAGCTCGGCGAAGTCCAGGACCCCGGCGGCGGGGCGGAGCATCTGCCGGACGAAGGACCGGATGGCCGGCTCGTGCCGTGCCACCGCACGCGCGGTCATCTGCCGTTGCAGCGGCCCCCGGATGAGGCCGTGCCGCGGCGGGTCGGTCGCCGCGAACTGCTGGTTCTGCGCCGGCTCCGCCCGGCCGAGCATGGTGAGCATCACCCCACCGGTGGAGGTGAACCTGGCGTGGTCGGCCAGGACGGTCCTGGCGTCGGCGTAGCGGGTGACCGCCCAGAAGCCCGACCTGCCCTCGACCGGCTGCCAGCCGACGGGATCCCACCGGCGCAGCGTCCGCCAGGCGGCGTGCGGGTCGCCGGCGCCGTGCAGGGCGGGGTCGGCGAGGTCGATCCGGCCCGGTGGCCGGATCTGGAGGCAGGGCGGGATCCTCATGCGGCCAGCACCTCGTCGACCAGTTCGGCGATGGTCGGCTTGAGGAACAGCACCGCGGCGTCGACCTCGACGCCGAGCTGCTCGTAGAGGTCCATCAGCAGGTCAGCGGCGAGCAGCGAGTCGCCGCCGAGGGCGAAGAAGTCGTCCTCGACACCCACCGGCGTGACGTTCAGCTTCTCGCTCCAGAGCCGGGTCAGCATCGACTCAAGCTCGCTCCGCGTCGGCACGGACATCCTCCCAACTGTCGATGAATCGCCGGGTCAGGGCCTGCATCTCGGCCTCCCGGTAGGAGCGGCGGTACCGCAGGCAGGCGGTGTAGGCGCCGCCCGCACCCGGCTCGAGCCAGAACGCCAGCCCGTTGACGGGCAGCACCGGCCCGCCCAGCCCGAGCCCGGCCGGGATCGTCAGCGGCTCGATCCCGGCGCCGTCGGGCACCTGGATGACCTCGAACTGGGCCAGAGCCGGTCCGCCTTCGGCGAACAGCGCGTCGGCCTGCGGCACCGCGTCCAGCAGCACCGGAAACGGAATCTCGTGGGCGTACGCCTCGGCGAACGCCCGGTGCACCGCGCCCACCGTCGGGGTGCCGAGCCGCACCGGCAGCACGTTCATGTACAGCCCCACGGTGTCCCAGTCGGACCGCTGCCGGCCGTGGGTCAGCACCGGGACGACCGCCTCGCCCGGGCACAGCGGGCCGAGGGCCCGCGCGAACGCGGTGAGCAGGACGACGAACGGGGTGCTGCGCACGGTTCGGGCGACCGCTGCCGCCTGCTGCTGGGTGATGCCGCTCGGCGTCCTGATCTCGGCCGTGCCGGGGTCGCCGGCGGGGTCCGGGACCAGGGTCGGCACGTCGGCCAGCATCCGGCGCCAGAACGGCAGGGACCGGTTCACCCGCCTGGGCGCGGGCATGGACGCGCTGGCGTGGTAGGCGGGGGCCGGGCCGGTCCCTGGTTTCATCACCTCGCGGAGCAGCAGCCGCATGGACCACGGGTCGGACACGGTGTGGTGCGCCACGAGAAGCAACTCGCGGCCGGCCAGGTACGCCCAGAGCAGGCACCGCGCGTGGGGCGGGTACCGGCCGGCGGCGGCCGCCGCCCACACGTCGTCGACCGTTCGCAGCGGCACCGGCCCCTTGCCGAGTACGGGATGCCGGGCCAGGAGCGCGTCCAGGGCTCGGCGCAGGGCTGCCAGGTCGGGCTCGGCGGGCAGCCGTGCCCCGCCCAGCGCGACGAACCGGTCGGTGTCCGCCGGCCCGCCCGCCCAGGACAGAATGTGCTGCGCGTACGGCTGGTCATCCACCTCGTACACCTCCCATGGCCTTTCCGGCCGGGTCGACCGGCGACCGCCCGTGCGGCGCCGGGAGTCTCGGCGGCGGCTGCCCGCCGTCCGGCGTGCCGGCCTCGTCCGGCAGGTCGCGCCACCGCCGCAGCGGCGAGAGGTAGAGCAGCAGACCGGACGCCCACACTCCGGCGGCGGCGATCCACAGCGTGGGGCGCACCCCCAGCCAACTGCCCAGCAGTCCGCCCGTCAGTGCGCCGACCGGCATCACCCCGAAGATCACCCACCGGACCGACGCGGTCATCCTGCCCAGCAGGTCCGGCGGGCAGACCCGCTGCCGGTAGCTGACCGCCGCCGCGTTGTAGATGGCGAACACCGCGCCCAGCCCCGCCATGCCGGCCGTGTAGGCGATCGCACCCCAACCGGGCCGGGCGAGCGGTACGAGCAGCACCGTCCAGCCGAGCCCCAGCGGGGCGATCCAGATGATCCGGGCCGTGCCCACCAGGCGCGCCAGCCGCGCGGAGACCAGGCCGCCGCCGATCCCGCCCAGCGTGGTGAGCGCCAGCACCACACCGACCATGTGCTCGCTCAGGTGGAGGTCACGCACGAGGTACAGAACCGCCAGCGCGAAGATCATCTGGCTGAAGAGGTTGAGCGACGCCGAGGCCGCCACCAGTCTGGGCATGATCGGGTGGCGGAACACGAAGGAGAGCCCGGCGCCCAGCTCCCGGCGGAAGTCCCGACGCCGCGCCACGGCCGGCGGGTGCTCCGGACGGCGGAGCAGCATGAGGGACACGGCGTTGACCACGTAGGCGAGCGCGTCGATGCCCGCGGTACGCGCCACGCCCAGCGCCGAGACGAGTGCGCTACCCACGCCGTATCCGGCGATCCGCGAGACCGAGTACGTGGTCGTCAGCTTGCCGTTGGCGTCGAGTAGCTGGTTGCCGGCGACGACCGACGGCAGGAAGCTCTGGTGCGCGGTCTCGTACAGCACGGTGCAGACGCTGGACAGCAGCGCCACGATCCACAGCTGCGCCATGGTGACCCAGCCGGCCCACGCGCCGATGGCGACGGTGGCCACCAGCCCGGCCCGCACGAGGTGGCAGACCACCATGACCCGGCGTTTGCGCATCCGGTCCACCCACACCCCGGCGGGCAGCGAGAGGAACAGGTAGGCGATCATCCGGGTGGCGACGAGGACGCCGACCTCGACGGCGGAGGCGTCCAGCACGGTGACGGCCAGCAGCGGAATGGCCAGCATCGAGACGGCGTCGCCCACCTCGCTGAGGGTCCGGCCCGACCACAGCACCATGAAGTCACGGTGCCGCCACAGACTGTCGCTCATGCCGGCTCCTCGACCGCGCGCAGCAGGAGGTCGGTCATGGTGGTCAGGAAGCGTTCCACCTCGGCGCGCCCGTACCCGCCGCGCATCACCCGCATGGTGAGCTGCACGCAGGGGTGCACCCAGGCGATCAGGTAGAAGCTGGCCCCGCTGTAGGCGCGGGGCGGAAGGAACTCGACACGCCGGGGCGTCACCTCGGACGGCGCGGTGTCGGCGGCGGCGGGGGCCGGGATGAAGGTGAAGAAGCTGCCGTGGTCGAAGTCCATGGGCGCGACGGCGAACGGGTCGTACACGCCGTGCTGCATGGCGCGCACCGCCGCGACGTTGACCTCGCGGGCCATCGGGCGCAGCGGCCCGTCGGGGTCGCAGGCGGCGAGCATGGGCACCCACTGGGTCATCGACGACACCAGGTGCCGCACCGTGCGATCCATCCGGTTCGCGGCCAACTGCCAGAGCAGTTGGTCCGTCCGGCCCGTGGTCGCGGCCAGCGCCTGCGCGTAGACGGTGAGCAGCAGGGTGGGCACGGTGACCTGCAGGCGCCGCGCCGCGTGGCGAACCGCGCCGTACGGGATGCCGGTGTGCGCGCGAGCCCGCACCAGGGCACCCCGGGACACCGGAACCCGCGGTGCGGCGGCGACGATCCGCCGACGGTACTCGCCGGCCGCGGTCAGCCTGGCCCGGAAGCCGTCGGCTCGCTGGAGTTCGGCCACCTCGCGGGGCGCGGGGGCGTCGGCGAGGCGGTCACCGCGCAGCAGGGCGTGCAGGTCGGACTCCAGGATCCGCACGGCGGCGCCGTCGGCCGCGAGGTGGTGGATCACCAGATGGACCCGCGGCGGTCCACCGTCGTCGGAACTACGCACCCAGGCCCGCCAGGCCGGCTGGGCGGCCAGGTCGAACGGCTCCCGTACGGACGCCTCGGCGAAGCGCACGAGCGGGTCCCGCAGGACCACCTGCCGCACGGCGTCGGGCTCGTCCGCCGGCCGGTAGACGGTGCGCAGCGACTCGTGCCGCACCGCCAGCGCGGTGAGCGCCTGGCGTACCTGCTCCTCGGTGGTTCCGGCCGGAACCGGCCAGACCACGTCCTGGTTGGACTCCCAGAGTTGCTCCGGCGGGCGCACCGAGAGGGCTCGCCACATGGAGAGCTGACCCATGGTGAGCGGGTGGCCACCCTGACCGCGCATGACTCCTCCAGCGTCGAGGGGTGGGTGGTCACCCGCGGTGACCACCCACCGTGGTTCACGGATCTCAGGCAGTGCAGTCGTCCTTCCGCATCGCCCGCACCTCCTCTCGTGAGAGCGGTCGGCGTCCTCCGGCGGTGAGGTCGGAGCCGGAGGCGCGTCGCCGACGTGATGGAGCGTCAGGGTCAGGGTCAGGTCCAGCTGACGCCACGCTTGCGGACGCTGCGCATGCGCTTCTCCTCTCCCTTCGTGGCGGCCCCGTGCCCGCCCGTGATCTCAGCGTCGGCCGCCGCCCGCCTCGGCGGTAGGGTTGTCGGCGGTCGAGGTCGTTCGGCCTTGTTCGACCGGGATCTCGAACGTCGTCGGCGTGCCGGCAGACCGCCGCGGCCAGAGCGGCACGAGGGCGAGGACCGCCGCCGCGCCCGACAGTCCGCTGAACCCGATCACCGTGGTCGCCGGCCACCGGTCCGCGGCCAGACCCGCCGTGACCATCGCCGCCCCCTGGAGCCCGCTCAGACCGGTGATGGCCACCCCGAACGCGCGTCCCCGGTACTGCGGCGGCACGGCCCGGCCGAACAACGCGTTCAGCGGGATGGCGAAGGCGCTCGCGGTGCCGGCCAGCACCAACAGCAGGAGGACGACCCACAGCGGAGGGACGAGCCAGGTCGCCGCCAGCACCCCGGCGGAGAGCGCGGCCAGGGGCAGGATCAGTCGTGGCCGGGCCGCCGGTGGACAGAGCCGGGTGAGGGCGACCCCGCCGAGGGCCATCCCCGTCGGCGCCGCCGCCAGCAACAGCCCGACGGTGCCGGCGCCGCCTCCGTACTGTCGGGCCAGCGGCGCCATCAGTCCTTCGGCGGCGTAGGTGAAGGCGCTGGCTGCCCACAGGACGAGGACGTAGGCGCGCAGCCGCGAATCGGTGAAGATCACCCGCAGGCCGGCCGCCCGGCCGCGGCGGGCCGGGCGGCCGGGCGGCCGGGGCGCGGGGCGGGAACGAACGCCGATCATGATCAGAAGGGCGGAGACGAGGAACGTGCCGGCGTCCACCAGCAGCGCACCGCGCAGCGACAGCAGCGCCACCAGGCTCCCCCCGACGGCGAAGCCGAGCACCTGCACGACCTGGGCGCAGATGTTGTCCACGCCGTTCGCCACCGCGTAGCGGTCACCGTCGAGCACTTCGGGCATCAGCGCCGCCCGCGCGGCCACGAACGGCGGCCGCATCAGGTTGACCGCGAACAGCAGCGCCACCAGGGCGGGCGCGGGGAGGTCCGGCAGCGCCGCCGCCGGGACGAGCGCCGCCCGGACGAGGTCGCACGCGACCAGGATCCGCCGCCGGGGGAACCGGTCGGCGAGGCCGGACAGCAGCGGCCCACCCACGAGCCAGGCGAGGTAGGAACTGGCGTAGGCGGCCGCCGCCAACGCGGCCGAGCCGGTGCCGGTGTAGACGAGGTACGCCACGGTCACGGCCGTGAGCTGGTCCCCCGCCAGGGACAGCAGGTACGCCACGAACAGGTAGCGGTACTCGCGCACCGCGAACACCTCGGCGTACGTCGCGGCGCGCTCGGTCACTCCGCTCCCGTCCTGTCCCACCACCGGCTGCCCTCCGGGCACTGGGTCCAGAACGTATCCACGCCTGCGCCGCCGGGGCCGGGACCAGGCGTTCGGGGATGTTCGGATCCGTACGGGTGGACTCGGGCGGCCGGCGGGCTCCGCTCGTGATCCCGCCATCGCACCTGGCGCACCCACCGGCGTCGTGTCCACGTGGGGAATGACCCGACCGTGTCGATTGCGTCGAACAGAGCCCCACTGCCGCTGCGGTGTCCTCACGATGGGAACGACATGGTTGGACTCGACAAGGACGGGTGGCGAGATGAGACGTCGACGGAGCAGCAGGAAGGTGCCGCTGATGCAGGCGGCGGCGATGTCCGTGGCCGCGGTGGTGACGGCGGCGGTCGTCGTACGAGCAAGCCGTCGCCGTGCCGTGCGCGGCGCGACGGCCGGTGACCTTCCTGCCATGCGGGACAGCGTGTTCGGCGAGACAGGCAACGGCGGCGCGGCCGACCGGGTGAAGGAGACGACGTCCTCGGCGCGGTGAGGGCGGGACAGCGACGCCCGCGAGCGATCAGGCACGGCTCGACTCCGAACGGGTGGCGCGGGGCGGCCCGGCGTCCGTGCACCTGACCGTGGTCTGGGCCGGCGTTCAGGGGCGCGGAGTGCCGTCCCATCTCCACGACGTTCGCCCCGGCAGGTCGGGTAGGTCCGCCCGGCCGGTAGCCCAGAGGAGCGTCGACCACGGCTCGCCGGTTGACGGCACGGAGGGGAACAGCCGGCGCAGCGCTCCCGTACACAGGTCGGCAGGCGGCGACCACGTCAGGTCCAACCCGGCGGCCACGTCGTGCATGTGGACCAGGACCTCGACCACGCCCATCGCGGCGAACCCGGAAGGGTCGGAGAGACCGTACGCGTGAAACGACCGCCGGTCCGGCGGCACGGCATCGATCATGGTTGCCAGCATCGCCCCGCACGCCTCGTTGTCCTCCGTCGACTGATGCGCGACAGACATTCGTCCGCCAACTGATCGGCGACACCTCATGGCGCGCTGATCGCGGCCGTGCCAGACGTCTCCACGGCGCTGTGACATATCGCCCACGCCCAGGGGCCAGCGAATCCGACAGCCGATACCTACAGTCGGGCCATGAGCACCGACAAAGGCGTGCGGGTCTGGCTCCGCCGGCATGGAGCTGAGCAGATCGCGCATCCCGGGGGCAACCTGTTCGCCTCTTGGGCCCCACTGGCCCCTGAGCGGGTCGTCCGCGATGCGCAGCGGGTCGTGCGGCCGTGACACCCGAACCATCGGCAGGGCCACGTCCGATAGCACCCACCCCCGGTCGCGTACGCGTGCGAGCCGTCTACCCCGGCAGCTTCGATCCCTTCACTCCGGGGCATCTGAATGTGGTGAACCGGGCACGCGACCTCTTCGACGAAGTGGTCGTGCTCGTCGCGGTCAACAGCATGAAGCATCCGGGCACCGACGAAGAGGAGCGAGCGGCCGCTGTTCGGGCCATTCTGCCGGTCGAGTGGACCTCCGTCACCGTTGCGGCCTGGAGCGGGTTGACCTCCGCCTACTGCCGTCGCCATGAAGTAGGAGTGATCGTCCGCGGCGTGCGTAACACCACCGACCTTTGGACCGAGTACCAGATCGCCGCAATGAACCAGTCACTGGGTGTCCCCACGGTATTTCTGCCTGCGCAGCCCGAGCTGGCCGCGGTGTCGTCGACTGCGGTGCGCACGCTGGGGACGTTACCTTCGTCCACGCAGCCGTAGGCTGCCGGACATCAACGAACCCCTCGCCGGACCGCCGCCGGATGATTTCGAGACTGCCGCCTCAAGATCAAGTGACGTTGGAGCACTGGCGGGGAGCACGTTCTTCCGCCGCTACCGCCAGGCGCGGTGGCCCAGCGGGGCGCAGCTCGCCGCGCACGAGCGGCGTCAGGCGCGGCTCAGCGCACGATCTCCACGGTCGCATGGCCTTCGAGCTGTCCGATTTCTTCGAAGCGAGCGTGGGCGCGTGATCGGCAGGCTGCCGGCGGGAAATCTGGGTGCGGAGGCCGGTGGGGTGGTCTGTGATCGGGGGATGGCGATCGAGATGGGCAGCCCGGGGGTCAACGGGCTCGGTGACGTGGTGCGGGTGTTGGCGGAGTGGCAGCACGACGGAGGACCCGTGCAGTTGCATCCGGGAGATGTGGGGTGGTTCTGGCGGTTCGGTGCGGAGCGGACGGCGCAGGCCACGCGGACCTGGAGTCGGGCTGGGAAGGTTCTGGCGGTCGGGCTGCTGGATGGTGCTGATCTGCTGCGGTTGGCGTTCGCGCCGGAGGCGTTGCGGGACGAGGAGTTGGCGCAGCAGGTGGTCGAGGACGTGTCGGTGCCTGAGCGTGGTGTGCTGTTCGAGGGCAAGGTGTACGTCGAGGCGCCGATGGGTGCGCTGGTCCAGGACCTGCTGTTCAAGGACGGCTGGGACAGTGGCGAGCCGTGGACACCACTTCGGCGTGACCTCGGCGCCCCTGTGCCGGATCCCGACGTACGTGTCGAGGTGATCGGGCCCGAACAGGCGCACGAGTGGGCCGCGGTCCTGCGGGCGTCGTTCGACGGGTCGACGTTCACCGACGAGCGCTGGCACGCGATGGCGGCAGGTGCGCCGTACGTCGACGCGCGGTGCCTGGTCGTCCGGAATGAGCAGGGCGAGGCGGTGGCGGCCACGACGGTGTGGTCGGCGGGTGAAGGCAAGCTCGGGCTGATCGAGCCGATGGGGGTGCACGCGGCGCACCGCGGCCACGGTTACGGCCGAGCGATCACGGTCGCCGCGGCGCGCGCACTCCAGGAGTTGGGATCGTCCAGCATGGTCGTGTGCACCCCGAGTTCCAACGTCGGTGCCGTCGCCACCTACCAGTCGGCCGGCCTCCGGCAGTTGCCCGAGAGACGGGACCTGTACCGCGACGGTTCCTGAGGCTCTCGGCGTGGGGCAGGGTGCGACCAGCGATCGCGAGGCCGGTCTCGGCGAGGGTGAAGCCGCCCCCGGCGCACTCGGCGCACTCGGCGGGCCCAGGGCGCGAGCAGCAGCAGCGCGATCGGGGGGCGGGAGGCGGCGGGACTCCATCACCCTGACTGCACCGTGCCCGCCGGCCCGGCCCGCCGCTGCGGCCGTCGGCCGACCGGGCCCGCGACCAGAGTCGACGGTCGCGGGCCCGGTCGTCGGTCAACGACGGGCGGCATCCCAGGCTGGGCCGCCCCGAAAGTACGTGCCGTACAACTCCTGCACCTCCAGCAGGCTCTCCGGCAGGGCTAGCCCTCCCGCGCCCACGGCCGCAGCTTCTCCGGGTTGCGGACCGCCCAGATCCGGGTGACGCGCCCGTCGGCGACGTCGAACGAGGCTACGGTCACGACGACGCCGGCGCGCTGGGCCACCAGGCCCGGCACACCGTTGACTGCTGGCGCTGATCCGGCGCTGAGGTCCGATACGGGGCTGCCGGGCAGGCGGCGGGGTGGGCCCGGCATGCCGGGCGCCCCGGCGCCGGGTGACGGCGGTAGCGGCAACTCGACGGCTCCCCCGGCCCGAGCCGTCACCGGCCGCCGGGTGCCCGGCCCAGGGCCCGCGCCGCGTTGTCGGTGGCCACCTGCCGGGCGTAGTCGGCGCCCCGGTGTGCCACCGTGGCGGACGGAGCGTCGGTGCCCATCGGGAACGGCCAGTCGCTGCCGAGCACCAGCCGGTCCGCGCCGAAGACCGACACCGCCAGGTCGACCACCTGCGGATCGTGGGCCAGATTGTCGACGTAGAGGGCGCGCACGGCCTCGGCCGGGGTGGGCGACAGCACCGGTACGCCCGGTCGGGTGGTGGTGTGACCGCGCTCCCAGCGCCCGACCACCGCCGGCACGCAACCGCCGCAGTGCACCAGCACGAACCGGATTCCCGGGTGGCTGCCGAGCACCCCACCGAAGACGAGCTGGGCCACTGCCACCGTCGTCTCGACCGGGTTGCCCAGCAGGTTGGCCAGGTAGTAGGGCTCCAGACGGGGGTCCGCCGAGTGCGCGGGGTGCAGTTGCACGGTGCGCCGGTCCGCGTCGAGACGCTGCCACAGGGGGTGCAGCGGCGGACCGTCGAGCGGCCCGGCGTCTCCACCGGCGGCGCCCACCACCCCGGCCCAACGGTCGTCGGCGGCGATCCGGTCGTACTCGGCGAGGGCCACTTCGGGATGTTCGAACGGCAGGTACGCCAGCGGGGTGAGCCGGGGCCGGTCGGCGACCACGGCGAGCAGGCCGTCGTTGACCGCACGGACCCACGCCGCCGCGTCCGGGCCGGACAGCCGCTGACGGTAGAAGGGCGGCGGCACGCTGACGATCGCCTCGTCCAGCCCTGCCTGGTCCAGGTGGTTCTCGAGCCGGTCCGGGTGGTACAGGTCGGACGGGCCGACCCGTTTGCCACCGAGAATGGCGGCGCCGTCACCGTCGACCGCCACCCCCGGCAGGTCGGCCGGGCGCAGGTCGGGGGCGAGGTGGGCGTGCATGTCGATGCCAGGCAACGGGGCTTCCTAACGGTAGGCCCGACCGGCGGTCACGACGGGACGCGCCGACGGTACGGGATGGTGGCTGGCGTGGCCGCTCACTCGGCGGCGGACAGTCCGTCGGGGCGGAGGTGCCCCGACGGTTGGAGGGCGGCGCCACTACCGGCGGACGCGGTGGCGCCGGCGGTCAGCTCCCGGTACGCGCGTGTCCCGGTGCCCGGGCGGCAGGCACTGCCGCCGCGTCGGTGTTCATCTTGCCGATCACCCGGTCGGCCGCATTCTGGATGTGGACCTGCACGGCGGTGACCGCCGCCGCCACGTCCCCCGCCACACACGCGTCGAGGATGGCCCGGTGCTCGCGGACCCGCTCCTCGTTCTGCCCCGTCGGGGTGACCGTTGCGAACCGGTACCGCTCGCTGTTCTCCCAGACCGGCTCCAGGCCGCGCAGCAGCCAACGCGATCCGGCCGCCCGGTAGATGGTGAAGTGGAACTCGGTGTGCGCACGGCGGGCAGCCGTGGCGTCACCGCGCGCGGACGCGGCGAGGTGCTCGTCGAGTGCCGCCTCGGCACGCCGGGCGTCCTGGGCGGTGAACCGGGCCGCCGCCCGTTCGATCAGTGCCGTCTCCATGGCGATCCGGGTCTCATGGGTGTCGACCGCGTCCTCGACGGTCAGCGGCATGACCCAGGCGCCCTTGTGCTGGACCACCTCGACCAGGCCGAGCGCGGCCAACCGTCGGATCGACTCGCGGACCGGGCTCATGCTCATGCCGAGCAGGTCGGCCATCTCGTTGAGCCGTAGCGGGGTGCCGGCCGGCAGCCGGCCGGTGAGGATCGCCTCGTGCAGGACCGCGGTCGCCGAGTCGGCGAGGGTGCGGTGCTGTCCGTCGGCTCCACCGGCACCGGCCCGGCCGTCGTCGTTGGCGTCGTTCAGCACGGACCGACGATGCGTTGTTACCACGGTTTGCCTCCGGATAGGGCCGCTGGTGGATGCCGTGCTCGTCCCGTTCTCGCGGGACATGATCCATGTTCATGGGGTGCTCGGGTGATCCCACAAACGCATCAGGGCCCTGGAAATGGTACCAATTTCGTCGCTGTGGAATGGTGCGGGCCGGCGCCGCGCTGCGCCGACCCGCACCCGTCGCGGGGTCAGTGCAGCTTCGTCAGCCGCACCCGGTTGCGCAGCTCACCGAGCGATTGCACCCGGGTCACCACCAGGTCCCCGTCGTTCAGGAACACCTGTGGGTCACGGGCGTTCCCGATGCCGCTCGGCGTACCGGTGAGCACGACGTCGCCGGCCCGCAGGGTCATCCCCCAACTCAGTTCCGCGATGATGCGGGCGAATGGGAAGGCCATCTGCCCGGTCGACGCGTCCTGGAGCAGCACGCCGTTCACCTCGCACTGGATGCGCAGGTTCGCCGGGTCCGGCACCTCGTCCACGGTGGTCAGCCACGGCCCGAGCGGCATGGTGGCGTCGATGCTCTTGCCCTTGAGCCACTGGCCGCCGTGCGCGCGTTGCAGGTCGCGCTGCGACACGTCGTTGGCCACGCAGAACGCCGCCACGTACGACAGCGCGTCCGCCTCGCTCACCGAACGGCAGTCCGCACCGATGACCAGCGCCACCTCCGCCTCGTAGTCCCACTTGGCGGACAGTTGCGGGTCGTAGGCGATGTCGTCGTACGGGCCGACGACCGTGTCCGGACCCTTGGTGAAGAAGGTCGGGTGCTTGGGCCGTTCCGCGGGGTCCTGCCCGTCCCGCTTGCCGCGCGACTCCTCGAAGTGGTCCCAGTAGTTCCACCCGGTGCAGAGGATGTCCCGGTTGAACCGGCGCAGCGGCGCGTCGAGCCGGACCTCGGCCAACGGCACCGCCGCGACCTGCCGCGCGGCGGCGCGGACGGCCTCCAACGCGTCCGCGCCACCACGAATCGCCTCGTCGAGGTCGCCCAGCTCGGCGGGGAGCACGGCGACGGTGTCGCCGTCCACCACCCCGATCCGCCGGCCGGTCTCGGTGAGAACGCTGGCGAGCTTCATCAGGCGTCCCGCTCGTCGTCGATCACGCCGATCGCGTTGATCTCGATCAGGTAGTCCTTGTTCACGAACTTGGAGACCTCCACCATCGTCGAGGCCGGCGGCTCACCGGTGAAGTACTGCCGGCGCACCTCGTGGATGGCGTGGAAGTCCTCCATGTTGCGGACGTAGACATCCACCCGCACGATGTCCTCCAGCGACCCGCCGGCAGCCGTCATCGCGGCGCGCAGGTTCTGGCAGACCTGGTGCGTCTGGGCGGCGATGTCGCCGACGCCGGTGACCCCGCCCTCGCGGTTGCGGGCGGTCATGCCGGACACGAACACCATCCGGCCCCGCGCCCTGATCTGGGTGGCCTGGGCGAAGTGGCCGTTCGGGGCGGCCAGCTCGGGGGAAACAATCTGCTGCTTGGGCATCGTCATCTTCTCTTCTACGAGGTGGAGCTAGCGGGCGTCCGCCGGGTCGGTGTACCACTCCGGCTGGGTCGGGTAGTGCGGCCCGTCGTAGATTTCCAGCAGGACGCTCTCTTCTTCGGCGAGCGTGGGCCCGTGCAGGCTGCCCTTCGGGTTCCAGTAGAAGGAGCCCGGGGTGAGGGTGAGCCCGGTGGGCACGTAGGTGTACCGGCCGCTGAGGCAGAACATGAACTGGTTGGACGCGTGTGAGTGGCGCAGTGGGATGCCGGCGCCCTTGCGGAACCGGATCAGCGAGATGGACGCCTCGGTCTCCTCGTTGCGCCACAGCGCCTTGTGGGAGAGGCCGGCCAGCGTCTTGTCCGCCCAGTCCAGCTCGTCGGTCTGGAGCAGGATCTCGCGGAAGCGGGCCAGCACCAGGCCGTCCGGGCCGGGCACCAGTTCCTCCCGCGACCGGTCGGCCGCCTCGCCGCCGTAGTTCGACGGTTCGGAGAGGTTGTTGGCCCACTCCTGCGGGTCGACGCCGGCCGGCACCGGCGGGGTCGGTACGAGCGGCAGGTCGCTCATCGCTCGCCCTGACCGGACACGAGGTTCTCCCCCAGGCACTTCAGCTCGATGAGCCGGCTGCGGTACCGGGTGGTGCCGTTGTTGGTGAGCATGTGGATCTCCCCCGGCTCGCGGTAGACCACCCCGCCGATGTCCTCGTGCACCAGGCGGGGGTCGCCACCGGCGAGCGCGTCGATCCGGTTGTCGGCGGCTTCCAGCGCGATCACCATGTACGGGTTGAGGTGGTGGTGCCAGGGCTGCTGCTCGCCGGGCGCCAGGCTGATCTCCCAGACCCGCACCTGGTCGTTCTCGAAGACCACCTGCTGGCCGACGGCACCGAGCTCGACCTGGGTTCCGTCCGGGGCGGTCGCGTGACCGTAGTTACTCATTGTCGTCCCTTTCGCAGACGAGGGTGTTGTCGGACCGGGTCACGGGCGGTGGGCAGCCGGTGATCCGGGCGTAGAGCTGGGCGGCCGTGTCGACGCCGGAGACGGGGTCGAACGGGACGATCGCCGCCACGTGCCCGTCCGGGCGGACCAGCACCAGCGTGTCGTTGTCGACCCCGAAGCGGCGCCGCACCCGGTCTCCCGGGTCGAACAGCGCCCGGTCCCGCAGCCCGGAGTCGTGCGGCGCGTCCCACCGGCTCACCACGTAGTGCCGCAGCGCGGGCGACTCCTGGGGCGGCAGTGCCGGGACCCGGCGCGGATCGGTGAAGTAGAGCGCCACGAAGGCGTCGGCGGCCAGGTCGTGCAGGTACACCGTGCCGGACTGACCGAACAGCGGCAGGTCGGGGCAGCGCGCCCCGGCCAGCACCGGCAGCGGCTCGTCACCGGCGGCGACCATCGACCAGTCGCCCGTGCCGCCCACGTCGAGGCGTACGCCGAGCATGGCGCGGGTGAACGCGTTGCCCCAGTTGCCGGCGGTCATCACCCCCGGGTCGTCCGCGCGGCGGGCCATGTAGGCCCGCGCCGCCGCGGCCATCGCCGCGGAGCCCTTGGTGGCGACCGGCTCCTGCTCGACCTGGTAACCGTCGAGCAGGCTCGGCTCTGCCCAGCCGCGCAGCACCCAGGCCATCCGCCAGGGCAGGTTGGAGGCGTCCAGGACACCGGTGTTCAGGCCCAGCGCCCACATCGGGGTGATCAGGTGCGCGGCGTCGCCGAGCAGGAAGACCCGCCCGTCCTGCCACCGGTCGGCCACCCGCTGGTGCACGTTGTAGATGTTGGTGCCGACGATCTCCAGGGTCTTGGTGTCCCCGATGAACCGGCGTGCCTTGTCGGCCAGTTCCTCCCGGTCCGGCTCGGCCTGCCCGGCCGGCAGCGGGTAGAGGAAACGCCAGCAGTGCGGCTGGCGGACCAGGATCATCCACTCCTGGGGATCACCGAAGTAGGCCAGGTACGGGTAGTCGCGCGGGTTCTCCACGTCCAGGTCGACCTTCAGGTCGACCAGCATGTAACGCTCCTGGTACGTCTCGCCCTCGACCCGCGCGCCGATCTGGTCCCGGACGGCGGACCGACCGCCGTCGCAGCCCAGCAGGTACCGCACCGGAACCGTCCGCTCCCCCTCGGCGGTGCGCAGCCGCAGGTCCACCCGGTCCGGGTGCTGGACGAAGTCGAGCAGCCGGTGTCCCATGTGCAGCGCGCCGGGGGCGGTGGCGTCGAGCCGCTGCCGCAGGATCGGCTCCAGCTCGTGCTGCGGGATGTTGATGACGAACGGGAAGCGGGTGTCCTCGGTGAGGTCCCCGGTCCGGACGCTGAGGGTCTGGGTGTTCGTGGCCCGGTCCAGCTCGCCGATCTCGTCGATGCGCAGCGACCCGGCCAGCACGTCGTTCAGGGCGCCGTACCGGTGCAGCACCTCCAGGGTGCGGGTGAGGACGGTGCCGGCCTTGGTGTCCAGCGACAGCCGCTCGTCCTCCTCGAAGATGACCACCGGCACGCCGTAGTGGGCCAGGCCCAGCGCGGTGACCAGGCCGACCGGCCCGGCGCCCACGATGCCCACCGGCAACTGCTCGGTCGTGCTGCTCATTGTGCTTCGCTCCTCGGGTACGCCCGGTCACGGGTGAGGGTGGATCCGGTCATGGTCGCGGCGGGCGAGAGCAGGAACATCAGCGGGCCGACCACGTCGGCCGGTGTGCCGATGCCGGTGACCCGCGCCCAGTGCTCCCGTTCACCACCGGTCGGGTTGGCCTGCTGGAACTGCGGGGTGTCCACGACTCCGGGAAAGACGGTGTTCACCCGGATCCGGTACTCGGCGACCTCGGCGGCGAGCGACTTGGCGAAGGCGACCAACGCCCCCTTGCTCGCCGCGTAGGCCGACGCCTGCGCCCGGCCGGCGGTGGCCAGGCCCGAGGCGAAGACCAGGATCGCGCCCGAGCGGCGGGCGATCATGTCCGGCAGGACCGCCTGCGCGCACCAGACCACCCCGTCGAGGTTCACCGCCAGCGTGCGGCGCCACTGCTCGGGGTCCATGTCGACCACGTCGCACCGCGGCTGCACCGCCGCTCCGGCCACCAGGGCGTCGATCCGCCCGTGCTCGGCGAGCACCCGGGTGACCGCGGCGTGCACCGCGTCCCGGTCGGACACGTCCACCCGGTGCTCGTGCACCCGCCCGCTGGGATGCGGCTGGCCCGATGTCACGTCGAACACGACGGCCGTGCCCCCCGCGTCCGCGTACGCGTGGGCGAGGGCGGCGCCGATCCCGTTGGCGCCGCCGGTGACCACGAGCACCTCGCCGGTGGCGTCGAAACTGGCCTGCATGACTTCCTTCCTCCTTCGTCGACCGGGGTCAGCCGGCGCTGGCCGGTGACGGGAGCGGCACGCCCAGCCCGGCGGCGACCTCCACCAGGCCGGCGAAGACCGACGGTTGGAGCGCGACACCGTCGCGCGACGCCCGGTCGTACCGGCCGGCTTCGATGTCACCGGGCAGGTGGACCTGCTCCGTGCCGGGCGCCAGCGCGGAGCCGAGCACCTGGTCGGCCAGGTCGTCGACCCGGCGGGCGAGCTCCTCCGCGTCCTCGGCGAACGCCTCGGCGTCCAGGGCGAGGAAGAAGTGCGCGCAGTCGTTGGGCACCGAGACGTCGGCGTAGAGGCCCTGGACGCCCCGGCCGTACGCCCCGCCGGACAGCACCCCGGTCAGTACGTCGATCATGAGCGCGAGACCGTATCCCTTGTGGGCGCCGGACGGCAACAGGAGTCCCTTGAGCGCGGCGGCCGGATCGGTGGTGGGCCGTCCCTGCGCGTCGGTCGCCCAGCTCGCGGGGATCTCGCGGCCCTCACCGGCGGCCAGCCGGATCTTGCCGAGCGCGGCCTCGGAAAGCGCCACGTCGAGGATCACCGGCTTGCCGCCCGCACGGGGTACGCCCACCGCGAGCGGGTTGTTGCCGACCACCGCCGAGGCGCCACCGGGGGCGGGCATCAGCGGGCGGGTGTTGGCCGCCGCGATGCCGACGCAGCCGTTGTTCGCGGCGAGGTCCACGTAGCGGAACGCCCCGCCGAAGTGGAACGCCCGGCGGACGGTGACCACGCCGACGCCGTACGTCCGCGCCTTCGCCACCGCCAGCCGCATCGCCTGGTCACCGGTGAGCTGCCCCAGCGCGTGGCCGGCGTCGAGCACCGCGATGGCGCCCTTGTCGCGGACCACCTCGGCCCGCTCGGCCCGGCTGACCGAGCCGGCCCTGATCCGGTCCACGTACATCGGCAGCAGCATCACCCCGTGCGAGGGGATTCCCCGCATGTCGGCGTCCACCAGGGAGCCGGCGACCAGGCCGGCCGCCTGCTCGGAGAAGCCCAGTGCGCCGAAGACCGAGGCGACGGCGTCGGTGAGCCACCCGACCGGGACGGTCGGCGGGAAGTCCGGCGCGCTCATGACCGGTCCGCCCACGGCACGAAGAACCGCTCGACTGCGGCGAGCAGGTAGAACAGCACGACGCTCATCACCCCGAGCAGGATCATCGCGGCGAAGGCCAACGCGGTGTCGGCGCTGGCGCCGGAGGCGACGATCGCGTAGCCCAGCCCCTCGGTGGCCCCGACGAACTCGGCGATCACCGCGCCGATGACGGCGAGGGTGATGGCGAGCTTGAGACCGACGAAGAGCTGCGGGATGGCGGCCGGCATCCGGATCATGCGGAACGTCTGCCACCAGTTGGTCTTCAGCGACCGGCCCAGCTCCACCAGGTCGGCCGGGGTGGAGCTGAGCCCGGCGGCGGTGGAGATGACGATCGGGAAGAAGCAGACCAGGAAGACCAGGAAGACCTTGGGGAACTGGCCGAAGCCCATCCACACCACCAGCAGCGGCGCGACGGCCACCTTCGGTACGGCGTTGAGCATCAGCAGCAGCGGGTAGACGGTCCGTTCCAGCATCCGCGAGGCGGTGACGATCAGCGCCAGCGGCACCCCGACCGCGATGGCCAGCAGGAAGCCCAGCAGCGTCTCCCAGAGGGTGACCAGGGTGTTGTCCCACAGGTAGCTGGACTGCTCGACCATGGTCTGCGCCACCTGCACGGGGGACGGCAGGATGAAGCTCTCCACCTCGAAGACGACCGTGATCGCCCACCACAGGGCGGTGGCGCCCACGACGCCGAGCACGGGCGGGAGTTGCTGGGCCCAGTGGCCTGCGGCGCGTGGCTTGTCGCGGCCGGTACGGCGGGTTTCGGTGACCGTCACCGTGCCACCTCCTCGGGGGTCATGAGCAGGTCGTGCAGTTGGGCGCGCAGTACGCCGAGTTCGGCCGAGTGGCCGTCGCGTCCCAGCGAACGCGGGCGGGCGATGTCGATCCCCACGATCTGCCGCAGCCGGCCCGGTCGCGGGCTGAGTACGACGACCCGGTCGGCGAGCAGCACGGCCTCGTCGACCGAGTGCGTCACGAAGAGCACCGTCGAGGCGTGCTTCATCTGGAGGCGCTGGAGTTCGACCGTGAGGTCGGCGCGGGTGAGCGCGTCGAGCGCGGAGAACGGCTCGTCCATCAGCAGCACCCGCGGCTGCTGGATGAGGGCCCGGCACAGCGAGACCCGCTGCTGCATCCCGCCGGAGAGTTCGTGCGGCAGGCGCTTCTCGAAGCCGTTCAGCCCGACCAGGTCGAGCAGTTCGTGCGCGCGTGCCCGGGCGTCCCGGCGGTCCTGCTTGAACACCTCGGTCGGCAGCAGCACGTTGTCGATGACCGACCGCCACGGCAGCAGGGCCGGGCGCTGGAACATGAAGCCGATGTCGCGCCGTGGCCCCCGGATCGGGGTGCCGGCGACGGTTATCTCGCCCGAGGTGGCCGCCTGGAGGCCCGCCACCAGCCGCAGCAGGCTGGACTTACCGCACCCGGACCGCCCGACGATCGCCACGAACTCGCCGTCGGCGACCTCCAGCGACACATCACGCAGGGCCTCCACGTCACCGGCCCGGGTGCGGTAGATCTGCGAAACGTTACGAATTCCGATCATGGTTCGCCCCTCGCGGTGCGCGCCGCAACCAGCCGCGCGCACCGCCGTCGAAGAGGAAGTTATGACTTTGCGATGTCGTAGACGCCGATGTCTTCGGCGTTCGGCGTCGACTTGAGGGTGCCGGTGCCGGCGAGGAGCTTGATCATCGCCTCCACCCGCTCCCGGGTCAGCTTTCCGGCCGGCCCGCCGTCACCCAGGACGTACGGCCGCATCTCGGTGAGCTCGGCGGCGGCGACCTTCTCGTCGGCCGTCCGGTCGTGCTTCTTGAGCAACTGGGCGGCTTCCTCGGGGTGCTCCACCGCGTAGAGCAGGCCCTTGACCAGCGCTGCCGTGAACTTCTCGACCTCTGCGCGGTTGCTTTCCAGCTTCGCGGCGGAGACCAGCAGGCCGTTGCCGTACAGGTCGGGAAGCTTGTCCGCGTACGGCAGCATGGTGACGGTCTTGCCACCGGCCGCCTTCTCCAGCAGCGGCTTGCCGGCGGCGAACTGGCCGATCGCGTCCACCGAGCCGGCGGCGAGCAACTGCGGGAGCGACTGCGGCGAGGACGGGACGAACTTCACCGACTTCGGGTCGATGCCGGCCGCCTTGGCGTACGCCGGGAAAATGATCATGTTGGTGGAGCCGGAGCTGTCCGCGATGCTGGCGCCGGGCAGCTTCTCCGGCGAGTCGATCGCCTTGTCCAGCGAGGCGATGCCGGCCATCGACCGCTGGTGGATGGCGGCCACCACGCGCACCGGCATCTTCTCGTTGGCCAGCGTGGTGATGACCCCGGACAGGTCGCCCGGGCCGTAGTCGGCCTGCCCCGACCCGATCAGTTTCATGACATCGACGGTGCCGGTGCCGGGCTTGATGGTGACGTTGAGCCCGGCCTCCTTGAAGTAGCCCTTCTCCAGGGCGACGTATGCGTAAGCGTCCCGACCGAACGTCCCGAAGGAGGTCAGGTAGGTGACGGAGGCGGCATCGGGGGAATCGGCCTTCTCCGAATCACCACAGCCGGCGACGGTGAGTGTGAGAGCCGCTGCGGCGACGGCCGCGACGAGACGGGTGCGAGCTGACATGAGACCTCCTGCATCGGCGGGATTTATCAAATGTCAAACTTCCCGACTCGTCAAGACCTCGTTTTGGCAACACCGCCCCGCCCCGGCGGTCCTGGCCCCGCGACCGCACCCCCGCCAGGCCCACTGACCTGGCAGTACGCCCCGCCGACCGCCAGTGGCGACCACAGTCGACACCGCAGGGTCGCGGTACGCGCCGACAGCGAGCACGTTGCGCGCGGCGCGGCGCGGCTCAGCTCGGCTCGGCTGTATGTGCAGGTGCTCGGCCGCTCGAAGGCCTCGGTGTGGGACGTCGTCGGCGCGGCGGCCTCGTCGACGGCACCCGTCGGTTTCGGCCTGGACTCGTTCGTCGGGGAGCCCAGCGCGGCCGTGCTGATCTGGCAGTTCCGCTCCCGCGCGCCCGATGAACGGCTGGCGCTGCGGCCGATCGGCGTGTCCTTCTTCGCCCTGGCGGCCTGGCGTGTCCTTCGACGCCGTCCGGCCGCTGCTGGCCGGCCTCGGCCACTGGTCACTGCACGTCGTCTGCCCAGCTCTCGCGAGCAGGTCGAGCATGCCGGAGCGGCCGGCCAGCGGCGGCGTGGCCTGGCGCGGTACTGGGCGGGGTGGTTGCAGATCGCCGGCGTCGCCGCCGCGCTCCCGGGCGCCGCGGCCTTCGCCCCGGTAGGGCGGCGGTCGGCGGTTGGAGAGTCCTGCCCACGGCTGGGCGAGCGCGGCCATGGCACCCGGCACGTCCACCGCTCGGCAACCAACCTCCTCGGCCACTCCGAGCGGGTACGCCGCGGCGGCTACCCGCCCCAGACCGCCGCCCACCGGGCGCGCCGCCTGGCCGACACCCGGCCGGTTGAGCACGTCGGGAGGGTAACCACTTCGGTGGCCTGCACCCAGCGCAAGGCCAACCCACCGCATCGGGTCGTCACCACCATGACCCCGCTCGCTCTCCCCGTTCAGGGACGAGGACACCCCTGGGACCCGCCCGATCCGCGATGCCGCCGGCGCGCGCCCGGATGCCTGCTACGTGGCGGTCAGCCGCGCTTCATGAGGCGGCCGACGGCGGCCATCATCTCGGTGGCCATCTCGTCGGCCCGGCCCTCGGCCGCCCCTTCGTGCATGCAGTGTCGGGCGTGCCCGTCGAGCAGGCCGAGGGCGACCTTGTCCAGGGCGGCCTGGATCGCGGAGATCTGCGTGAGCACGTCGATGCAGTAGCGGTCGTCGTCGACCATCTTCTCGATGCCGCGGACCTGCCCCTCGACGCGGCGCAGCCGCGCGAGCAACTGGTCTTTGCTGGCGGTGTAGCCCCTGGTCGGGGCGGGCGTCGGTGTGGTCATGCGATCCAGGATAGCGTACCCCTCGGGGGTATGGTACTGTCGTCCGTGTCCGATACCCCCACCGGGTATTGGCACGCCGAGCAGGCATCCGTTCGCCTCCTCATTACCCCTGGGGGGTATATGCTGGAGGTGTCGAGAGGAGAGTTCGATGGTCACCACGACGTACCAGGTGCAGGGCATGACCTGCGGGCACTGCGTCAGCTCGGTCAGCGCCGAGGTCGGCGCCATCCCGGGCGTCAGCGACGTCCAGGTCGACCTCGCCACCGGGCGGGTCACCGTCACCAGCGAAAGCCCACTGGACACCGACACCGTGCGCGCCGCCGTCGACGAGGCCGGCTACGACCTCGTCGGCGCCTGACGGCTGGCACGGGGAAACCGAGGTACACCATGAACACGGCGACGAAACTGAGCGGTTTCGTCCTCGGTCTCGCGGCGGTCTTCGGCGCGGCGTACGGGGTCGGCCAGGTGGCCGGCCCCGTGGCCGCGGCCGCCGGGACCGGCCACGACGCCGCGGACGGCCACGGGGACACCGGCGGGGCCGGCCACGGGGGCGACGAGGGCGGCGCGGCGGCCCATCTGCCCGGTGGACTGCTCGTCTCCGACCGCGGCTACACCCTCCGACCGGTCGACGCCCCGGCCGGGCAGTTCGCCTTCCAGGTCACCGGCCCGGACGGCCGGCCGGTCACCGCGTACGACGTGGCGCACGACAAGCGCATGCACCTGATCGTGGCCCGCCGCGACCTGTCCGGCTTCCGGCACGTGCACCCGGAGATGACGGCGGACGGCACCTGGCGGGTCGACTCGCCGCTGGGCGGGCCCGGCGTCTGGCGGGCGTTCGCGGACTTCACCCCCACCGGGGGCGAGGCGCTGACCCTCGGCGTCGACGTGACCGTTCCCGGGGCCCTGACCGAGCAGCCGCTGCCCGCCCCGGCGACCAGCACGACAGTCGACGGCTACACCGTCACCCTCACCGGTGCCCCGCAGCCCGGCCGCACCGCCGAGCTGACCCTGACCGTCAACCGCGACGGCGCGCCGGTCACCGACCTGGAGCCCTACCTGGGCGCGTACGGCCACCTGGTGGCGCTGCGCCAGGGCGACCTGGCGTACCTGCACGTGCACCCCGACGGCGAGCCGGGCGACGGGCGGACGACGCCCGGCCCCGAGGTGAGGTTCTTCGCCGAGGTGCCGTCGGCCGGCGCCTACCGGCTCTACCTGGACTTCAAGCACGGCGGCGTGGTGCGCACCGCCGAGTTCACCGTCGTCGCCGGCACCCCGACGGGGTCGGCCTCGCCGGCCGCGACGGGCACCCCGGCGGCGCGCACACCCGCCGCCACGAGCTCCCCGACCGCCGACGCCGGCCACGGCGCCCCCGGTCACGGGCACAACTGACGGGACCGTGATGACCACCACCAAGCCGCTGCAGATGGCACCCAACCAGATCGAGCTGGCGATCGGCGGGATGACCTGCGCCTCCTGCGCCTCCCGGATCGAGAAGAAGCTGAACCGGATGGACGGCGTGACCGCCACGGTCAACTACGCCACCGAGAAGGCCAGCGTCCAGTACGCCGACGACGTCAGCCCCGACGACCTGATCGCCACGGTGGAGAAGACCGGCTACACCGCCGCCCTGCCGCCCCCGCCCGCATCCGCCGGCGCGGAGCCGGCCGCCGAGCCCGTGGACGAGCTGCGCGGCCTGCGTACCCGGCTGTGGGTCTCGCTCGTGCTCACCGTGCCGGTGATCGTGCTGGCGATGGTGCCCGCCTGGCAGTTCACCCACTGGCAGTGGCTGTCGCTGACCCTGGCCGCCCCGGTCGTCGTCTACGGCGGCCTGCCGTTCCACCGGGCGGCCTGGGTCAACCTGCGGCACGGCGCGGCGACCATGGACACCCTGGTGTCGCTCGGCACCCTGGCCGCGTTCGGCTGGTCGGTCTGGGCGCTCTTCCTGGGCACCGCCGGGGAGCCGGGGATGACCCACCCGTTCACCCTCGACATCAGCCGCACCGACGGCGCCGGCAACATCTACCTGGAGGCGGCGGCCGGGGTGACGGCGTTCATCCTCGCCGGCCGCTACTTCGAGGCCCGCGCGAAGCGGACCGCCGGGGCGGCCCTGCGCGCCCTGCTCGAGCTGGGCGCCAAGGACGTCGCGGTGCTGCGCGACGGCGTGGAGACCCGGATCCCGGTGGACCAGCTCGCGGTGGGGGACCGGTTCGTGGTCCGGCCCGGCGAGAAGGTCGCCACCGACGGGGTGGTCGACGAGGGCACCTCCGCGGTCGACGCGAGCATGCTCACCGGCGAGTCCGTCCCGGTCGAGGTCGGCCCCGGCGACACCGTCGTCGGCGCCACCGTCAACGCCGGCGGCCGCCTCGTCGTCACCGCCACCCGGATCGGTGGCGACACCCAGCTGGCGCAGATGGCCCGGCTGGTCGAGCAGGCGCAGACCGGCAAGGCCGCCGTGCAGCGCCTCGCCGACCGGATCTCGGGCGTCTTCGTGCCGATCGTGATCGCTCTCGCGGCGGGCACCCTCGGCTGGTGGCTCGGCACCGGGGCGGGCGCGACGGCCGCGTTCACGGCCGCCGTGGCGGTGCTGATCATCGCCTGCCCGTGCGCCCTCGGGCTGGCCACGCCGACCGCCCTGCTCGTCGGCACCGGCCGCGGTGCCCAGCTCGGCATCCTGATCAAGGGTCCGGAGGTGCTGGAGTCCACGAAGCAGGTGGACACCGTCGTGCTGGACAAGACCGGCACCGTCACCACCGGTCGGATGACCCTGGTGGACGTGCTCCCGGCGGCCGGCGAGGACCGGGCGGAGCTGCTCCGGCTGGCCGGGGCGCTGGAGGCCGCGTCCGAGCACCCGATCGCCCAGGCGGTCGCCGCCGGCGCGGCCGAGGAGGGCGCGCTGTTGCCGGTGACCGGCTTCGCCAACGTCGAGGGGCTCGGCGTGACCGGCACGGTGGACGGCCGCGAGGTGCTGGTCGGTCGGCTCCGGCTGCTGCGCGAGCGCGGCCTCGACGTACCGGAGGAGGTGGCGCGGGCGGCGACCACGGCGGAGGCCGAGGGACGGACGGCCGTGCTGGCCGGCTGGGACGGGCGGGCCCGGGGCGTGCTCGCGGTGGCCGACGTCGTCAAGCCGACGAGCCGGGCGGCGGTCGCGCGGCTCCGGGAGCTGGGTCTGACCCCGGTGCTGCTGACCGGCGACAACACCACGGTCGCCCGCGCGGTGGCCGCCGAGGTGGGCATCGACGAGGTGATCGCCGAGGTGCTGCCCGCCGACAAGGTCGACGTGGTGCGACGGCTCCAGGGCGAGGGGCGGACCGTGGCGATGGTCGGCGACGGCGTCAACGACGCCGCCGCGCTGGCCCAGGCCGACCTGGGCCTGGCCATGGGCACCGGCACCGACGTGGCGATCGAGGCGTCCGACCTGACCCTGGTGCGGGGCGACCTGATGGCCGCCGTGGACGCGATCCGGCTCTCCCGGCGCACCCTCGGCATCATCAAGGGCAACCTGTTCTGGGCCTTCGCCTACAACGTGGCGGCCCTGCCGCTGGCGGCCGCGGGCCTGTTGAACCCGATGATCGCCGGCGCCGCGATGGCCTTCTCCTCGGTCTTCGTCGTCGCCAACAGCCTGCGGCTGCGCGGCTTCCGCCCGGTCGCCTGACCCTGCCCACCCGCGCCGCCGGTCCTCCCTGAAGGGGCCGGCGGCGCGGTCGTTCGGGGCGGTCCTCGCAGGACCCTTGTCCGCCGACCGGCCGCGGTCGACACGGACCCGACGCGGGTCGCCGCGTTGACGGTGGGAGGTCGGGGCGGTTGGGCGCCGGCCGGGCGGGGTACCCCGAGGACGTACCGGCACTGCCAATCGGGAGGTTGACATGGGCTTCAACGACAAGATCAATAACGCGACCGAGGACGCCGCCGGCAAGCTGAAGGAGGGCGCCGGCCGGGCCACCGACAACGAGCGGCTCGAGGCCGAGGGGCGCAACGACCAGACCAGCGCCAAGCTGAAGCAGGCCGGCGAGAAGGTCAAGGACGCCTTCAAGAGCTGACCCGCGTACGCGGAAACCGCCGGGCCGGCCCTCGCCGGCCCGGCGGACCGCGTGTCGCGCCACGACGGCCGACGTGTCCCGGAGGCGACCCCGCTCGTTGGCAGGACGACGTCTCGCCGCCCGGCGTCGGTCGACCCCGTGCCGTCCCTCGGACGGCCGAGACCCGCGAAACGGGAGGTCCCATGTCCCGATCCGTCGTGTACGCGCGACGCGCCGCCGCCACGGTGGCGCTCGGGGTGCTGGCCGTCGGCTGCCAGGACGCCCCCCAGGAGGAGGCCGGCGCACCGACCGGCGCGTCGCCGGCGAGCCCGACCGCTGCGGCGAGTGCCACCGCGGGCCCGTCCCCGGTCGCCACGACGGCCGCCAACACCGCCGACGTCTGCCGGCAGGTGGACCGGGCCATCCTCACCGGCAGCCAGAAGATCGCCACCGACTCGACGGCCTCGCTCCGTCGTGACCTCACCGGCGAGCAGGTCACCGACCAGCTCCGGCGCAACCTGGCCGACCTGGCCGACGACGTACGCGCCCAGGCCCGCCGGGCCGCCGACCCGCAGATCCGCGCCCTGATCGAGGACACCGCAGACCGGATCGACGCCGGCTCCCGGGCGTCCCGCCCGGCCGCCTGGATGAGCTCCACCTTCACCGGCATCCCGGCGCGGCTGACCCGCGAGTGCCACGCCTGAGCCGACCCCTGTGCCGATCTCCGGCGGCTCCGGGGAGGAGCAGGGGAATCCCCCAACCCGTCCCTGAGATCGACCGTCCACTGGTGACGCCCGGACGCTGACCCGCTAGCGTCCGTTTGGACCGATCTCCGCCCTGCTCGTCAGCGTGCTCACCGTGACGATCGTGCAGGTCGCCCAGACCCGGCGGGCCCACGAGGAGGAGTGCCGACGGGCCGCCCACACCCCCGTCGAGGCCCAGACGGCCTCCGCCCGGGTGCTGGCGGCCCTCGACGACCGGCTCGGCGGGATGGAGTCCGGGCTGGTTCCGCTGATCGCAACACTCCTTCGACGGAGAGGACAGCGTCTCGTGCTGCGCGTACGCAACTCCGCCCCTCGCGGCGGCGACCGATCCCGGGTGCCTGAGGTCGGCGACGACCCGGGCCGACAGGACGCGGAGGGCACACCCCGGCGTCCGCTCCGGCTCCGGGCGCTGGCGCTCGGCGCGACCGCCGCGCTGCTGGCGGCGGGCCTGCCGGCGCCCGCGCCCGCCCTGGCCGCCCCACCGGCGCCGGCCGCCGCGCCGGGCATCGCCTGGCAGCCCTGCGCTGAGGACCGCACCGCCGAGTGCGGCACCCTGTCGCTCCCCGTCGACTGGGACCGGCCGGACGGCGACCGGTTCACGCTCCACCTGGCCCGCCGCGCCGCCACCGACCCGGCCGCCAGGATCGGTTCGCTGGTGTTCGGCCCGGGCGGGCCGGGGGACTCCGGCGTCCGGCGGATCATCCGGAACGACCGGTTCAGCGACGACCTGCGCCGCCGGTTCGACATCGTCAGCTTCGACCCGCGCGGCATCGGCCGGAGCAACCCCGTGCTCTGCTCGGCGGCGCTGCTCGACCGGCAGCCCCAGGTCATCACCGACCAGGCCCGGTTCGACGCCACCCTGGCCGACAACGCGCTGCTCCGGAAGGACTGCCGGCAGCGGACCGGGCCGCTGTTCGACCACGTCGACACCCGCAGCGCCGTCCGGGACCTGGACGCCGTACGGGCGGCGCTCGGCGAGCCCCGGCTCACCTTCCACGGCAGCTCGTACGGCACCCTGCTCGGCGCGCAGTACGCCGAGGAGTTCCCGGACCGGGTCCGGGCCGTGGTGTTGGAGAGCGTGGTCGACCACAGCCTCGGCACCCGGGCGTTCCTCGACACCCAGGGCGCCGCCGCCCAGGGCTCCTTCGACGAGTTCGTCGCCTGGTGCGCCCGTACGCCGAGCTGCCCGTTGCACGGCGAGGACGTCCGGGCCGCCTGGGCGGGCCTGTTCCCCCGCGCGGAGCGGGGCGAACTGGCGGACCCGGACCGGCCCGGGGCGACGCTGACCCCGTACGACCTCAGCCGGCTCGCCCAGCGCGCGCTGTACGGCCCGGACTGGGCCGGACTGGCCCGGGACATCGTGGCCCTGCGGGCGACCCCGCCCGCTCCCACCGGGCTCCCGGCCACCGCCGCTGCCGCAGGCGAGGACGCCGTGCGGCCGCACCCCTTCGCGGTCTTCTGCGCCGACTGGCACCTGCCGGTCCGCGACCACCGGGAGTACGCCGCCCACCTGCGCCGGATGGCCCGGATCGCGCCCGACCTGCGCTACCCGCAGGCGCTGCTGGCGATCGCGACGTGCCTCGGCACGCCGGCCCCGGTCGCCAACCCGCAGCACCGGCTGCGGGTCCGCACCGACGTGCCGCTGCTGCTCGCCAACACCCGGCACGACCCGGCGAGCGGCCACAACTGGGCGACGAACGTGGCGCGGCAGCTCGGCCGCTCGGGGGTGCTGCTGACCTACGAGGGTTGGGGGCACGGCAACTACACCCGCAGCGCCTGCGTGCAGGACGCGGTCGACCGCTATCTGATCTCGGTCGACGTGCCCGCCCGCGACACCCGCTGCCCGGCCGTCCCGGTCGCCTGACGGAACGCCGGCCGGCGTGCGCCCCCGTGCCGCACG
>NZ_JBFAVI010000046.1:0-41916 GCF_040679695.1 Micromonospora sp. NPDC052213 | reverse complement strand
GCTTTCGCGTGGCTCAGCTCAGCCGGCCTGCTCGGCGAGCTGGAGGAACTGCCGCTTCGAGGCGAGCGCCTGCTCGGCCTCCTTGATCCGCCGGGCGTCCCCGGCCGCCTGGGCCCGGGCCAGCCGCTCCTCGGCCTCGGCGACCTGCGTCCGCATCTGGGCCAGCAGCGGGTTGTCCTCCTTGGTGGTGCGCCGCCACGCGGAGTCCATCACCTCGCGGACCTTGTCGTCGACCGCCCGCAGCCGGCGCTCCAGCCCGGCCGCCGCCTCGCGGGGCACCCGGCCCGCCTCGTGCCACTGCGCCTGGATCTCCCGCAGCTTGGCCTGCGCGCCCTTCGGGTCGCCGTCGACGTCCAGCGCCTCGGCCTCGGCGAGCAGCGCCTGCTTGCGCTCCAGGTTGGCCCGCTGCTCGTTGTCGCGGGCCGAGAAGACCTCGCTGCGCCGGGTGAAGAACTCGTCCTGCGCGGCCCGGAACCTCTCCCAGAGCTTCTGCTCCGCCTCCTTGGAGGCACGCGGGGCGGCCTTCCACTGGTTCATCAGGTCCTTGAGCTGGTTGGCGGTCGCCGCCCAGTCCGTGGAGTCCTTCAGCTTCTCGGCCTCGGCGACCAGCTCCTCCTTGACCGACTGCGCCTGCTTGCGCTGCGAGTCCAGGGAGGCGAAGTGGGCGCCCCGGCGGCGGGTGAAGCCGTCCCGGGCCGCGGCGAACCGCTTCCACAGCTCACCGTCGGTCTTCTTGTCGACCCCGCGGATGGTCTTCCACTCCTCGAGGATCTCCTTGAGCCGGTCGCCGGCGGTCTTCCAGCCGGTCGACTCGGCGGCCAGCTTCTCCGCCTCCTCCACCAGCGCCTGCTTGCGGGCGAGTGCCTCGCCCCGGGCGGCGTCCCGGGCGGCCTTGGCCTCGCCGGCCTTCTCCTCGGCGACGGCGGCGAGCCGGTCCAGCCGTGCGGCCAACGCGTCGATGTCGCCGACGACGTGCGCCTCGGCGAGCGAGGCGCGGATCCGGCGGATCGTCGTCAGCGAGTGGCCGGCGTCCGCCGCACCCGAGTTGAGCCGCGCCTCCGTCAGGTTGACCTCGGTCACCAGGTCGTCGAAGCGGCGGGCGAAGTGGGCAAGCCCCTCCTCGGGCGCTCCCGCCTGCCAGGATCCGACCACCCGCTCGCCGTCGGCGGTCTTGACGTACACGGTGCCGTCCGCGTCCACCCGTCCGAAGGCCGTCCAGTCGCTCATGTGCCCATCCTCGTTCTCCCGGCGTCGGGGACCGGTCCCACGATCGCCGCCACGGCGCAGCAAAGTTACTCCCGGCATTGTCACAGGTCCGACCCCGTCCGCGTCGAGCGCCTATCGCCGACCGTGACCATACGGTGTCCTAGCCCCCGAATGACCGGATCGGCGCGGGGACGCACCGGGGGGTCCCGCTACGGTGAACGGGTGCCCCTGGTCGCCGCCGCAGTCTGCCCGCATCCGCCCCTGATCGTGCCCGAGGTGGCCGGTGCCGCCGCCGCTGAGCTGGACGAACTCCGCACGGCCTGCGACGCGGCCGTCGGCCGGCTGCTCGCCGCCTCGCCCGACCAGATCGTGCTGGTCGGCGCCGGTCCGGAGACCGTCCGCTTCCGGGCCGCCGACTACGGCTCCCTGCGCGCCTACGGTGTCGACCGCCACGTCCGGCTGTGGAGGACCAACTGCGGCGGCGGGGAGCGGCTGCCGCTGAGCCTGACCGTCGGCGCGTGGCTGCTCGGCAGGGCGGGGACCGACCTGCCCCGGTTCGCCACGTCGGTCGCCGCCGACGCCGCCCCCGGCGAGTGCGCCGCGCTCGGGGCGGAGCTGGTACGCCGCGCCGAGGGCCGGGTCGCGCTGCTGGTGACGGGGGACGGGTCCGCCTGCCGGGGCGAGAAGGCGCCCGGCTACGCCGACCCGCGCGCGCGGGCGTACGACGAGGGGGTCGCCCGGGCCCTGGCCGACGCGGACGCCGCCGCCCTGCACGGCCTGGACCCGGTGCTGTCGGCCGAGCTGAAGGTCGCCGGTCGGGCGGCCTGGCAGGTGCTCGCCGGCGCGGCGGGCGTGGCGGGCGGACGCTGGCACGGTGACCTGACCTACGACGCGGCGCCCTACGGCGTGGCCTACTTCGTGGCCACCTGGGAGCCGGCGTGACCGGGCCGGCCGACGCCGGCGGCGGCCACCCGCCGGTCGGGACGGTGGTCGCGGTGGTCGGGCCGACGGCGGCCGGGAAGTCCGCACTGAGCATCGCGCTCGCGCACGCCCTCGACGGCGAGGTGGTCAACGCCGACTCGATGCAGCTCTACCGGGGCATGGACATCGGCACCGCGAAGCTCACCCCGGCCGAGCGCGAGGGGGTGCCGCACCACCTGCTGGACATCTGGGACGTCACCGAGCCGGCGAGCGTGGCGGAATACCAGCGGCTGGCCCGCGCGGCGGTCGACGACATCCTGGCCCGGGGCCGGGTGCCGCTGCTGGTCGGCGGCTCCGGCCTCTACGTGCGGGCGGTGCTGGAGCGGTTCGAGTTCCCCGGTACCGACCCGGCGGCCCGCGAGCGGCTCGAACGGGAGCTGGCCGAGACCGGCCCGGCCCCGCTGTACGCCCGGCTGCGGGAGGCCGACCCGGCGGCCGCGGCGGGGATCCTGCCCACCAACGGCCGGCGGATCGTCCGGGCGCTGGAGGTCATCGAGCTGACCGGGGCGCCGTTCACCGCGTCGCTGCCCGGCCCCACGCCGTACTACCCGTCCGTGCAGCTCGGGGTGGACCTGGACACGGCGCTGCTGGACGAGCGGATCGCGCTGCGGGTGGACCGGATGTGGGCCGACGGCCTGGTCGCCGAGACCCGCGAGCTGGTCGGCCACGGCCTGCCGCAGGGGCGGACGGCCAGCCGGGCGCTCGGGTACCAGCAGGTGCTGCGCTTCCTGGCCGGGGAGATCACCGAGGGCGAGGCGCACGACGAGACGGTCCGGGCCACCCGGCGGTTCGTCCGCCGGCAGCGCTCCTGGTTCCGCCGTGACCAGCGGATCCACTGGCTGGACTCGGCCGCGCCGGACCTGATCCCGGCCGCCCTGCGCCTGCTGCCGGCCGCTGCGCGATGATGGGGGCGTGGAGTTCACCAAGGGCCACGGCACCGGCAACGACTTCGTCATCCTGCCCGACCCGGACGGGGCGCTCGACCTGACGCCCGGGCTGGTCGCCGCGATCTGCGACCGGCGGCGCGGCCTCGGCGGCGACGGCGTGCTGCGGGTGGTGCGGGCGGCGAAACACCCCGAGGGCGCCGCCCTGGCCGGCGAGGCCGAGTGGTTCATGGACTACTGGAACTCCGACGGCTCGTTTGCCGAGATGTGCGGCAACGGTGCTCGGGTCTTCGTCCGCTACCTGGTCACGTCCGGGCTGGCCACGCCGGTCGGCGCGGCGCTGCCGGTGGCCACCCGGGCCGGCCTCGTGCGCGCGCGCGTCGAGGGGGACGCCGTCGCCGTCGAGATGCGCCGCCCCCGGGTGTACGACGCCTCGACCGCCACCCTGGGCGGCTTGACCCTGCCGGGTGCGGCGGTGGACGTCGGCAACCCGCATCTGGTCTGCGCGCTCCCGACCGGGCTGGACCTGACCGGCCTGGACCTCACCCGCGCGCCGGAGTTCGACCCGGCTGCCTTCCCGGCCGGAGTGAACGTCGAGTTCACCGCGCCCGGCGCGCCGGTCGACGGCGCCGACGGGCACGTGCTGATGCGGGTGTACGAGCGCGGCTCCGCCGAGACGCTCTCCTGCGGCACGGGCGCGTGCGCGGTGGCCGCCGTGGCCCTGCGCGACGCCGGCCGGGACACCGGGGTGATCGCCGTGGACGTCCCCGGCGGTCGCCTCACGGTCACGGTCACCGAGGACTCCTGCTGGCTGGCCGGCCCCGCCGTCCTGGTCGCGGTCGGCGAGGTCGACCCCGCCGCCCTGACCACGCCCGCCTGACCCCAGCCTCCCCTGCCCTCCCGCCCCACGCCGGTGCGAGATCGCCGGGGTGGGGCGGGGCAGGGTGGGGCGTCAGGGGGTGGCGCTGGCCTCGGCGGCGATCTCGGGGAGGTCGGCCGGGCCGGGGTCCGCGGCCGGGGCCGGGGCCGGGTTCTGGGCGGCGGCGCGCACCGCCGCGGCGACCGCCGGGGCCACCCGGGAGTCGAAGACGCTGGGCACGATCACCGTCGGGTTGATCTTGTCCTCGCCGACCACGTCCGCGATGGCGCGGGCGGCGGCGATCGCCATCTCCTCGGTGAACTCCTCGGCGTGCGCGTCGAGCATGCCGCGGAAGACACCCGGGAAGGCGAGCACGTTGTTGATCTGGTTCGGCTGGTCGGAACGGCCGGTGGCGACCACGGCGGCGTGCTTGCGCGCCTCGCGCGGGTCGACCTCCGGGTCCGGGTTCGCCAGCGCGAAGACGATGGAGTCCTTGGCCATCAGGGCGATGTCGTCGCCGGTGAGCAGGTTCGGCGCGCTGACACCGATGAAGACGTCCGCGTCGCGTACCGCCCCGGGCAGGTCGCCGGCGTAGTTGTCCTTGTTGGTGTGGTCGGCCAGCCACTGCCAGGCCGGGTTGAGCCCGGTCAGGCCGCGGTGCAGGGCGCCCTGCCGGTCGTACGCGATGATGTCGCCCACGCCCTGGCGCAGCAGCAGCTTCATGATCGCGGTGCCGGCCGCGCCGGCGCCGGAGACCACGACCCGGACGTCCGCGAGCTGCTTGCCCACGACGCGCAGCGCGTTGGTCAGCGCGGCCAGCACGCAGATCGCGGTGCCGTGCTGGTCGTCGTGGAAGACCGGGATGTCCAGCGCCTCGCGCAGCCGGGCCTCGATCTCGAAGCAGCGCGGCGCGGCGATGTCCTCCAGGTTGATCCCGCCGTACGCGGGCGCGATGGCCTTGACGATCTGCACGATCTCGTCGGTGTCCTGGGTGTCCAGGACCACCGGCCAGGCGTCCACCCCGCCGAAGCGCTTGAACAGCGCCGCCTTGCCCTCCATCACCGGCAGGGACGCCGCCGGCCCGAGGTTGCCCAGGCCCAGCACGGCCGAGCCGTCGCTGACCACGGCCACGGTGTTGCGCTTGATGGTGAGCCGTCGGGCGTCGGCCGGGTTCTCCGCGATCGCCTGGCAGACCCGCGCCACCCCCGGGGTGTACGCGCGGGACAGCTCGTCGCGGGTGCGCAGCGCCACCTTCGAGCTGACCTCGATCTTGCCGCCGAGGTGCAGCAGGAACGTCCGGTCGGAGACCTTGCGCACGTCCACGCCGTCGAGCGCGGTCAGCGCGTCGACCACCTGGTCGGCGTGGGCGGCGTCGGCGGTGTCGCAGGTCAGGTCGACGATCACGTGCGTCGGGTCGGAGTCGACCACGTCGAGCGCGGTGACGATCGCGCCGGCCTCGCCGACGGAGGTGGTCAGCCGGCCGATGGAGGACGCGTCCGCGGGCACGGCGATCCGGATGGTGATCGAGAATCCGGCACTCGGAAGTCGGGTGATTGACACAGGATCCCTCCGTCGACGCTGAGCGGCTCGCACCGCATTTCTACTCGCCCACCCGGGCCGGCCCACCGGCCGCCCCCGCTTTTGTGGCGTTTCACGCGGGCATATAGCGGGTGCGTCCGGCGTTGACACATGTCAGGATTGCTCGGTACGTGACAGAACGGACAGGAGACCGGCTTGACCAACCAGGAGACCTACCTCCCCTACACCGACGACGAGCTCGACGCCACCACCGGCGAGTTCGAGCTGTCCGAGCGGCAGGCGCTGCGGCGGGTCCCTGGCCTCTCCACCGAGCTCGCCGACATCACCGAGGTCGAATACCGCCAGCTGCGCCTGGAGCGCGTGGTCCTGGTGGGCGTCTGGACCGAGGGCACCCAGAACGACGCCGAGAACAGCCTCACCGAGCTGGCCGCGCTGGCGGAGACCGCCGGTTCGCAGGTGCTCGAGGGGCTGATCCAGCGGCGCAACCGCCCCGACCCGGCCACCTACATCGGCCGGGGAAAGGTCGACGACCTCGGCTCGGTCGTGCTCTCCAGCGGCGCCGACACGGTGATCTGCGACGGTGAGCTGTCGCCGTCCCAGCTGCGCAACCTGGAGCAGCGCATCAAGGTCAAGGTGGTGGACCGCACCGCGCTGATCCTCGACATCTTCGCCCAGCACGCCAAGAGCAAGGAGGGCAAGGCGCAGGTCGAGCTGGCCCAGCTCGAATACCTGCTGCCCCGCCTGCGCGGTTGGGGTGAGACGCTCTCCCGGCAGACCGGTGGTAGCGGTCGCGGCGGGGGCGCCGGCGGCGGCGTGGGCCTGCGTGGTCCCGGTGAGACCAAGCTGGAGACCGACCGGCGCCGGATCCGCCACCGCATCGCCCGGCTGCGCCGGGAGATCAAGGCCATGCGGACCGTACGCCAGACCAAGCGCGCCCGCCGGTCCCGCAACGCCGTTCCCGCCGTCGCCATCGCCGGCTACACCAACGCCGGCAAGTCCAGCCTGCTCAACCGGTTGACCGGCGCGGGTGTGCTGGTCGAGAACGCGCTCTTCGCCACCCTCGACCCGACCACCCGCAAGGCCACCACCTCCGACGGGCGGCTCTACACCCTCTCCGACACCGTCGGCTTCGTCCGGCACCTGCCGCACCAGATCGTCGAGGCGTTCCGCTCGACGCTGGAGGAGGTGGCCGAGGCCGACCTGGTGGTGCACGTCGTCGACGGCACCCACCCGGATCCGGAGGAGCAGGTCCGCGCGGTCCGTGAGGTGCTCGCCGAGGTGGGCGCCGACCGGCTGCCCGAGCTGCTGGTGGTCAACAAGACCGACGCGGCCGACGAGGAGACGCTGCTGCGGCTCAAGCGGCTCTGGCCGGAGGCGGTCTTCGCCTCCGCGCACACCGGGCGCGGAATCGACGGGCTGCGCGAGGCCGTCGAGGAGCGGCTGCCCCGCCCGGCGGTGGAGGTCCGCGCGGTGCTCCCGTACGACCGGGGCGACCTGGTGGCGCGGGTGCACCGGCAGGGTGAGGTGCTGAGCACCGCCCACCTGCCCGAGGGGACGTTGGTGCACGTCCGGGTTGGCGACGCGCTCGCCGCCGAGCTGGCCCCGTTCCGAGCGGCGGCGGAGAGCCAGGCGGTCGCGTCCGCACGGTAACGGCGTTCCGGCGTCACCCGGCGGAAACCTGCGGCATGCGACACTGATTCAATGCGCCGCACTGTTTCTTCGGTCACGGTCGCCCTCGGCTTGCTGGGGGCGACCGTGGCGTGTGCGGGGGTCGCCCTGGCGGCGCCCGCCTCGGCCTCCTCCCCGCTCACGGCCGCCGCCGGCAAGAAGCGGTGCACGGTGACCGACGAGCGGCTGCGCGAGCTGTCCGGCCTGGTGGCCACCAAGAGCGGCTACATCGTGATCAACGACGGCACCGAGGTGGAGAGCCGCAAGCGGGTCTTCTTCCTCGACGCCAAGTGCGAGATCTCGAAGGAGCCGGTCCGCTATTCGGGGCAGGGGCCGTTCGACACGGAGGACCTGGCGCTCTCGCCGAACGGCCAGACCCTGTGGATCGCCGACACCGGTGACAACGTCACCAGCCGCGAGCGCCGCGAGCGGGTGGCGCTGTGGAGCATGCCGGTCAACGGGTCCAAGCGGCCGGTGCTGCACCGGCTCTCCTACCCCGAGGGCAAGCCGCACGACGCCGAGGCGTTGCTCATCGGCGACGACGGCAACCCGCTGATCATCACCAAGGTGATGTCGGGCAAGGCGCAGATCTTCACCCCCGCCGCGAAGATGAAGAGCGGGGACACCGAGGCGGTGCCGATGAAGAAGGTCGGCGAGATCGCCCTGCCGAGGACGGACACGGACAACCGGCTCGGCGCTCCGGGCCGCGTGGCGATCACCGGAGCCGCCCGTTCCCCCGACGGGTCCCGGGTGGTGGTGCGCACCTACGCCGACGCCTTCGAGTACGACGTGTCCGGCGGCGACATCGTGGCGGCCCTGACCTCCACCAAACCCCGGGTGACGGCGCTGACCGATCCGTTCGGTGAGGCGATCGCCTACACCCCGGACGGCAAGACGTTCCTCACCGTCTCCGACGGCGGCCAGCTCGACGAGGCCGAGCCGGTGGAGATCCTCAGCTACACCCCGTCCGCCGAGGGCGCGAAGCCGATCGCCGGCGAGGGCGACGGGCCGAAGAAGGCGGCCGGGCAGTCGTGGCTCGACGGCCTGAGCCTGAGCGACATCACGTACATCATCGCCGCGGTCGGCGTGATCGGCGCGCTGATGGTGGCCGCCGGCGTCTTCGGCATCCTGCGGGCCCGGCGCAGACCGGCCACCCCGCGCCGGGACGCCGACGAGCCGGACCGCGACGACCTCGCCGACGGCCCGCGGGGCCCGGCGGACGACGACTTCCTGCCGCCGGGCGACCGGGCGCGGGGCGGCGTCTACGGTGGCGCGCCCTCCGGTGGCGTCTACGGCGGTGCGCCCGGTGGCGGGCGGGGCGGGGCGGTCCCGGCCGGCGGTGGTCGCGGCGGGGCCGCGCCGGCCGGCGGCGGGGTCTACGGCGGTGCCCGCCCGGCCGGCGGCCCGGTCTACGGTGGCGGTCGCCCGGGCGGCGGTGGTGGCGGTGGCGGTCGCCCGGCCGGCGGCGGTGGTGGTGGCGCCTACGGTGGCGGCCGGCCGCCGGGCCCCGGTGCTCCGGCAGGCGGTGGCGGCGGTGGCCGGCAGGGTGGCGGCGGCCGTCCCGGTGGTGGCGTCTACGGCGGCGGGGGCCAACCGGGCCCCGGCGTCTACGGCGGCGGAGGCCGGGCGGAGCCGCCCCGTCGCGGCGGCGAGCAGGATCCTCGCGGCCAGCGGCCGGCCCGCCGGCGCGACCAGGGCTACGACGACGGCCGCGGCGGCCCCAACGGCCACGCGCCGGGCGGCGGCCGCGGCTACCGGGGCGACCGCTACTGACGTCCCCGGGCGGCCTCCGGGGGCCGCCGTCGGCGACCGCTCCGGAGGCGTCACGGGGTCAGATGCGGCGCAGCACCGCGACGACCCGGCCCATGATGGTCGCGTCGTCGCCGGGAATCGGGTCGAAGGCCGGGTTCTGCGGCATGAGCCAGACGTGCCCGTCACGGCGGCGGTAGGTCTTGACCGTCGCCTCGCCGTCGAGCATCGCGGCGACGATGTCGCCGGACTCGGCGGTCGGCTGCTGCCGGACCACGACCCAGTCGCCGTCGCAGATCGCCGCGTCGAGCATCGAGTCGCCCTTGACCTGGAGCATGAAGACCTCGCCCTCACCCACCAGCTCGCGGGGAAGGGGGAAGATGTCCTCCACGGCCTGCTCGGCCAGGATCGGGCCACCGGCCGCGATCCGGCCCAGCATCGGCACGTACGCCGGGGCGGGGCGCTGCGAGCGGGTCAGCTCGTCGTCGACGTCGTTGGGGGCCCGGACGTCCACGGCACGCGGCCGGTTGGGGTCGCGGCGCAGGAAGCCCTTCTTCTCCAGCTCCTTGAGCTGGTAGGCGACGCTGGACGGCGACACCAGGCCGACCGCCTCGCCGATCTCGCGCACGCTCGGCGGATAGCCGTGCCGGTCCACCCAGGTGCGGATGAACTCCAGGATCCGCCGCTGCCGGGCGGTGAGATCCACCGTCGCCGGGTCGGGGAAGGCGCTCACCACCGGGGTGACCGGGCGCACGGCGGGCTGCCCGGCCCGGCTGCGCGCGGCGCTCCGGCGTCGGGTGGCCGGCGGGCCCGCCTCGGTGATCTGCTGCGGGCTCTTCGGCCGGCTGGCCCGGTCCTCGGTCACGTCCGTCCTCCCTGGTCGGCGCTGGGTGCCTTGGCGGCTCGTGGTGCGTGCGGCGGTGCGTGGTGACCGGTGGCGGAACGATCCGCGCCCGGTTGTTCATGACCGTATAGGTGAGATCGGTCATTTTCAAACGTCTGTACGACATCACCTCGGCGTGTCGGGGTGAAAAGCGCCCCTGCTCGTACTCGCGTTCTGATAAATGGTACGTCGGGTCGAACGGGTGTTCGACGCCTGCCCGATCGGCGGCGTTTCGCCGCGACCGGACGAATAACCCCGGGAGGCGCCGGACAGTTGGTTCTGCGGCGGGCCGCGCCGGCCGGTCGACTCCGGATGGCGGTGACGCGCCGGACACGCCGCTCAACTTGACCGCGGATCGTCGGCGGCATACGGTCGACCCCTAGATGTAGTAGTCACACGGGCGTAAGTCGCCTACAGGTTGGGTCCGACTACCGACCGCACTCCCGTACCGTCGACACGGCGAAGACCATCGACAGATGGCTCCGTCGCGCTGACGCGTGCCCGGAGAGCGGTCGGCGTGCCCGCAGTCGATGAAGGAGGTCGGGCCGATGCGGTGTCCGTACTGCCGGCACGCGGACTCCCGGGTGGTCGACTCGCGGGAGGCCGACGACGGCCAGTTGATCCGCCGTCGGCGGTCCTGCCCGGAGTGCGGGAAGCGGTTCACCACGGTGGAGGAGGCGGTCCTCGCGGTCGTCAAGCGCAGCGGGGTCACCGAGCCGTTCAGCCGCACGAAGATCATCGGCGGGGTGCGCAAGGCGTGCCAGGGCCGGCCGGTGGACGACGACTCGATCGCGCTGCTCGCGCAGAAGGTCGAGGAGACCGTCCGGGCCAAGGGGGCCGCCGAGATCCCCAGCCACGAGGTGGGGCTGGCCATCCTGGGCCCGCTGCGGGACCTGGACGAGGTCGCCTACATGCGGTTCGCCAGCGTCTACCGGTCGTTCGACTCGCTCGCCGACTTCGAGCGGGAGATCGAGACGCTGCGGGCCGCCGCACGCGCCCGGGAGGGCGCCGGGGCCGACGCGGCCGAGGCCGCCGGCCGTACCAGTTGAAGTTTTTTCGCAGTTGATGACAGTCGGATCGCGTGGCGAGGTGGCCGCGCGGACGAGGGGGCGGATGAGATGTCGGGGGATGGTGTGACGACGAGCAGGGCACGGAGCAAGGCCGGCGCGGGGCTCAAGGTCGAGCGGGTCTGGACGACCGAGGGGGTGCACCCCTACGACGAGGTCGCCTGGGAGCGCCGCGACGTCGTGATGACGAACTGGCGCGACGGCTCGGTCAACTTCGAGCAGCGCGGGGTCGAGTTCCCGGAGTCGTGGAGCGTCAACGCGGCGAACATCGTGACCACCAAGTACTTCCGGGGCGCGGTGGGCACCCCGGAGCGGGAGTGGTCGCTCAAGCAGCTGATCGACCGGGTGGTCACCACCTACCGCACCGCCGGTGAGGAGTACGGCTACTTCGCCAGCCAGGCCGACGCCGAGGTCTTCGCCCACGAGCTGACCTGGATGCTGCTGCACCAGGTGTTCAGCTTCAACTCGCCGGTCTGGTTCAACGTCGGCACGCCCTCGCCGCAGCAGGTCAGCGCCTGCTTCATCCTGGCCGTCGACGACTCGATGGACTCCATCCTCGACTGGTACAAGGAGGAGGGGCTGATCTTCAAGGGCGGCTCCGGCTCCGGCGTCAACCTGTCCCGGATCCGCTCCTCCCGCGAGCTGCTCTCCTCCGGCGGCAACGCCTCCGGCCCGGTCAGCTTCATGCGCGGCGCGGACGCCTCCGCCGGCACCATCAAGTCCGGCGGCGCCACGCGGCGCGCGGCGAAGATGGTCATCCTCGACGTGGACCACCCGGACATCCAGGAGTTCGTGGTCACCAAGGCGCGCGAGGAGGACAAGATCCGCGCGCTGCGCGACGCCGGGTTCGACATGGACCTGGGCGGCGCCGACATCGTCAGCGTGCAGTACCAGAACGCCAACAACTCGGTCCGCGTCTCCGACGAGTTCATGACCGCCGTCGAGAACGGCGGCGGCTTCGACCTGCGCGGCCGGCTCGACGGCGCGGTGATCGAGACCATCGACGCCAAGAACCTGTTCCGCTCCATCTCCCAGGCCGCCTGGGAGTGCGCCGACCCCGGCCTCCAGTACGACGACACGATCAACGACTGGCACACCTGCCCGGAGACCGGGCGGATCACCGCGTCGAACCCGTGCTCGGAGTACCTGCACCTGGACAACTCCTCGTGCAACCTGGCCTCGCTGAACCTGATGAAGTTCCTCCGCGCCGACGGCGGCTTCGAGGTGGAGAAGTTCGTCAAGAGCGTCGAGTTCGTCATCACCGCGATGGACATCTCGATCTGCTTCGCCGACTTCCCGACCGAGAAGATCGGCGAGACGTCCCGCGCCTACCGGCAGCTGGGCATCGGCTACGCCAACCTCGGCGCCCTGCTGATGGCGTCGGGCCTGCCGTACGACTCGGAGCAGGGCCGCTCGGTCGCCGCGGCGATCACCTCGCTGATGACCGGCACGGCCTACCGCCGCTCCGCCGAGCTGGCCGGCGTCGTCGGCCCGTACGACGGCTACGCCCGCAACGCCGAGCCGCACAAGCGGGTCATGCGCAAGCACGCCGCCGCCAACGACGCGATCAAGCCGGCCGGCACCGTTGCCACCGCGATCCAGCGGGAGGCCACGAAGCAGTGGACCCTGGGCAACAAGATCGGTGACAAGAACGGCTGGCGCAACTCGCAGGCGAGCGTCCTCGCGCCGACCGGCACCATCGGCTTCATGATGGACTGCGACACGACCGGCGTGGAGCCGGACCTGGCGCTGGTCAAGTTCAAGAAGCTGGTCGGCGGCGGCTCGATGCAGATCGTCAACCAGACCGTGCCGCGCGCCCTGCGCAGCCTCGGCTACCCGGAGGAGCAGGTCGAGGCGATCGTCGAGCACATCGCCGACCACGGCCACGTGGTGGACGCCCCCGGCCTCAAGCCGGAGCACTACCCGGTCTTCGACTGCGCGATGGGCGAGCGGTCCATCGCCCCGATGGGTCACGTGCGGATGATGGCGGCCATCCAGCCGTTCGTCTCCGGCGCGATCTCCAAGACGGTCAACATGCCGGAGGCGGCCACCGTCGAGGACGTCGAGAAGATCTACTTCGAGGGCTGGAAGCTCGGCCTCAAGGCGCTGGCGATCTACCGGGACAACTGCAAGGTCGGCCAGCCGCTCTCGGTGGCGAAGTCCAACAAGGCCACCGAGGCCGCCCCCGCCGAGGTGGAGAAGGTCGTCGAGAAGGTCGTCGAGTACCGCCCGGTGCGCAAGCGGCTGCCGAAGAAGCGCCCGTCGGAGACGATCTCCTTCTCGGTCGGCGGCGCCGAGGGCTACCTCACCGCGTCGTCCTACCCGGACGACGGCCTCGGCGAGGTCTTCCTCAAGATGTCGAAGCAGGGCTCGACCCTGGCCGGCGTGATGGACGCCTTCTCGGTGGCCATCTCCATCGGTCTCCAGTACGGCGTCCCGCTGGAGACGTACGTCAGCAAGTTCACCAACATGCGCTTCGAGCCGGCCGGCATGACCGACGACCCGGACGTGCGGATGGCCGCCTCGGTGATGGACTACATCTTCCGTCGCCTGGCGCTGGACTTCCTGCCGTACGAGCGCCGCGCGGAGCTGGGCATCTTCACCGCCAAGGAGCGGGCCGCCCAGCTCGCGGCCGAGGCGGAGGCGGAGGCGAACGGTGCGGACCTCACCGCGATGGCCGCCTCCGCCCCGGTCGAAGCACCGACCGAGCCCAAGACCGGGCCGATCGCGCAGCCGGCGCAGGAAGTCGCGGACGTCGCCGCCGTCAAGCCGGCGCCGTCCGTGGGTTCCAGCACGGAGCTGCTGGAGGCCGTGATCGGCAAGGCCGCCGACGCACCGCTCTGCTTCACCTGCGGTACGAAGATGCGTCCGGCCGGTAGCTGCTACGTCTGCGAGGGCTGCGGCTCCACCAGCGGCTGCAGCTGACGTACGACCGCGATGAGCCCCGGGCGTTCCCACGCCCGGGGCTCGTTCCTTTCCGCCACCGACACCATCTACCCATTCGGGCTCGCTCAACTGCTGGCCGAAATCCTGGCCGGCCTCATCCGCAACAGCCGGTCCAACTGCCATGGCACGACTGAGGCAATCAACCGCGGCAGTACAACCAGCGGCAGCGCCGACAACTCATCGATAGCAAGCCGAATAACGAACCGGCCTGCCGTAGTTGACCTGCTGCAACTGTGGCGAGTCTCTGCCCCGTCGGGTGCGACCGTAGGGCGAGGGACTCACCTCTCCGGTCCGTGATCGGGATGCCTCGTCAGCGGTCCTCGTCACCCTCGGTCGGGCGGGGCGGGCGATTGTGTCGAGCCCACTCGTCTACCTCGTCCGCGTCCCAGATGGTCGTCCCGATCAGGCGGGCGACAGGCTCAGGAAAGCCGGGCCTGCGGGTGATCTGTAGAACCCGTTGCCGTGACACGCCGAACAAGGCGGCCAACTCGCCAGGCCCGTACAAGCGCGGTCGCTTCACCGCGCGGAGGTATGCCGGTTCGGATCCTTGCTGTCCCGGACGAAAATCCCAGGGCCGCTGGCGACGACCTCGACGCATGCGCCGCCGTTGTTGTCGCCGTAGGTCGACTTGCGCCAGACCTGGCGATTCGGCGTCCTCATGATCACTCCTTCGAGGACGTGTAATCAGCCTCGGCGCTTCAACGAGTTGACGAACGTCATCCACCGATCGCGGGAGAAGGAGAGCACCGGCCCCTGCTGGCTCTTGCTGTCTCGGACCTGGGCCACACCATCGACGTACCGGGTCTCGACGCAGGCGCCGTCGCCGCCACTGCGGGTGCTCTTGCGCCACTGCGAGTCCACGTGCGCCTCCTACTCTTTGCGCCTCGCGCTGCGGATCTCCTCGATCATCGCGGTCGAGTCGCTGGGTGACAAGGCTGCGGCGCGCAGGCTGTTGAACACCACGGTACAGCGGCGCACGTCCTCACCTTCCGCGTAGAGGTCGCCGGTGATGCCCTCGATGTAGACCACGCGGGGGCCGTCCGCGAAGTTCAGGATGTGGAAGCTCGACACCATGGAGGCATGGGCACCCTCCCGAAACGGGATCACCTGGACCGTGACGTTCCACCGTTTGGCGGCGTCGAGCAGGGCAGTGAGCTGGTCGGCCATGACTGCTGCGCCGCCGATCTGCCGGCGCAGCACCGCCTCATCGAGCACGGCCAGGAGGCGCAACTTCCCTGACGCGATCAGCTCTTGGCGCTTCATGCGGACGGCGACTCGGCGCTCGACCGCCTCGGGTGAGCGCTCGATGGCGTCCGCGCTGGTCAACGCCCGCGCATAATCCGCCGTCTGGAGCAACCCCGGCACGACCAGCGTCTCGAAGTTGTGTACCTCCTCGGCGGCGGACTCCAAGCCGATGTACTGGCGGTATGACGATGGCAGGTCGCCGTACCTGGCCCACCAGCCCCGCTGCTTGCCGCTCTTGGCCATGGACAGAAGTGTGTCGCGCAGTTCGGCGTCGGTGACGCCGTAGCGATCCAGCAGGGCGTTGAGCGCCGGCCCCTTGATTCCGACCCGCCCAGCCTCGATGCGCCGCAACGTGCTGGCCGACACCTCGATGACCTCGGCAGCCTGCTCGGCGGTCACATTGGCGTCCTCGCGAACCCGGCGGAGCTGTGCGCCGAGCTGGAAGCGAACGAAGGTCGGACTCTCCATGGCGGTCATTCTGCCGTCGATGTCTCCGCTTCGGCTCGCCCAACACGCGCAGCCTTTCTGGCCCGCTGTGCTTGACCATCTAAAAATGCGCGCGCAAAATCAGCGGCGCATGCGCAGCGTGACGTGACGATTGCCAGGAGTTCGGATGCCAAGGCGTGTGTCGTACGACGACTACCTGCTGGCGGTGGCGCTCACCCTGGCCCGTCGGCACCGGCCGGTCTGGTCCTGGCGGCGGTGGCGTCGGGTCTGCCGGTGTGGGTCGGAGTTGCCCTGCCGGGCCCGCCACCGCACACCGATACGTCGAGGTCACTGGCCGGGGGAGGAGCAGCAGTGACGGAGGATCAGGTCGGGCGGATCCTGTCGGTGCATCTGCCCGGCGTCGACGGCCTGTGCGTCGGGTGTCGTTGGTGGTGGGCGCGGCTCGCGCCGTACCCCTGCTATCAGGCGGACTGGGCGTCCCGCTGGCATGCTCGCGTCGCCACCCGGCGCTTCCTGGACGGCCTGCGGTGACCACCCACGGCCCGGTCCTTCCGTTGTGGACCTGCGGCGGCTGCGACGCGCCCTGGCCGTGTCAGACCCGGCGCAGGGAACTGCACGCCGAGTTCGAGGGTGCGCCGGTGTTGTTGGCCCTCTACATGGCGTCCTACCTGGTCTGGGCGGCCGAGGACCTGACCTGGGTTCCCGCCGGGCTGCTGCACCGGCGCTTCCTCGGGTGGGTGCGGTGAGCGTGATCCGGCGCGGCGACGAGCGCTTCCACTACAGCGACGGCTCCCACAAGTGGATCCCGCCCGACCCGGACTACGACCAGGAGGTCTGGGACGAGATGGTGCGGCAGCACCAGCGCCAGCACCTGGAGGAGATCTCGCGGTGCCGGAAGCCGCGTCAGGGGACGACACCGTGAGGCGTCGACCGCCATCATCGGGACATGACGATCACCGAGAGCTACGTCGAGTTCGGCACCCGTGAGGCGCGGGGCGTGTCGCCGACCTACGAGCGCCTCTCCCTCGCGGCCTCCCGTGACGAGGAACTTCTCGCGCTGGTCGAAACGCTCCCGCCGGCCAAGCGGCAGCCGAACCTGCTGTTCGGTGTCGTACGACTGCTCGGCGGGCCCGTCGACGACCCGGCCGCGTTCCACGACTTCACGCTGACGAACTGGCCGGCGATCGAGGCGGAACTGCGCGCCCGGGCCGTCCAGACGAACGAGCCCGGGCGGTGTGCCGTCCTGCTGCCGGTGCTCGCCGCGCTGCCGCAGCCGCTGGCGCTGCTGGAGGTCGGCGCGTCCGCCGGGCTCTGCCTCTACCCCGACCGGTACGCCTACCGCTACGGCGACCACCTGCTCGGCACGGGCGAGCCGGTCCTCGACTGCGCGCTCACCGGCACCGCGCCACCGGACCGGCTACCCGAGGTGGTGTGGCGGGCCGGCCTGGACCTGAACCCGCTGCGGGTCACCGACCCGGCGGACGTCGCCTGGCTCGACGCGCTCATCTGGCCGGAGCACTCGCACCGCCGCGCCCGGCTGCGGGCCGCCGCGACCGTCGCCGCGACCGACCCGCCGCTGCTCGCGCGCGGCGACCTGGTGGACGACCTGCCCGCACTGGCCGCGCAGGCGCCGCCCGGCGCGACGCTGGTGGTGTTCCACACCTCCGTGCTCTACCAGGTGCCGGCGCCGCGCCGGGCAGCGTTCACCAAGCTGGTACGCGGACTGCCCGGCCACTGGATCGCGAACGAGACGCCGGCCGTGCTGCCCCACGACGCGCTGCCCGAGGAACCGGGCGAGGCGCTGCACAACGTGCTGTCGCTCGACGGCGTGCCCCTCGCCTGGACCCGCACGCACGGCCAGGCGATGACCTGGTGGGGTTGACCCCGGCGGCCAGGGCTGCCTCCGCCGACGAGGCAGCCCTGGCCCCCGTCCGTCAGTACTGCTTCTGCTGGCAAGGCACGCAGAAGCGGGCGTGCGGCAGCACCTCCAGGCGCTCCCGCGGGATCGGCGCCTCGCACTTCTCGCAGATGCCGTAGCGGCCGTCGGCGATGCGCCGCAGCGCCCCGGTGATCTGGTCCAGGCTCTGCCGGGTCGCGGCGATCATCGCGCTCTGGGTGTGCGCCTCGCCCGGGTCGCCGGTGTCGGCCGTCAGCTGCGTGAGCCGGACGGTCTGCGCCTCGAAGTCGGTCGTCAGTGTCGCCCGCAGCTCATCGAGCCACTGCTGGTCCGGCTGGGTGTGCGTGGTCATGGCGTAGCTCCCTCTGAAAAAAAGAAAGGGCCGAAGCTTGAGAAGCTTCGCCCTGGTGGCCGTTCGCACAGTTGCAAGCGGTTCACGGAGGGCTACGTCCGGCGGGGACGGGGCTCGGCAGTCCGGAGGCCACCGCGCCGGCAGGCGACGGCGCGACCGCGGATCGCACCACCCGGGTCTCGACGGTCACCGACAGGGCACGCCGACGGGCAGCAGCCGACGCCGCCGTCACCACGACGGCGGTGCTCCTCTGCTGACCGAACGAACACATGGAGCCACCATAGGCCGGGCGGAACGGAAAACCAACGTGCTTCCGTCCGCGCGGAAACCAGCCTCACCCGACCGGGCCGCTCGTCAGTCGTGGACGCGCTGGTGGCGGAGCAGGACGACCCCGTCGCCGTCGGAACCACCAGCGCCGGCGGGACCGCCCGCAGACCGGCGCCACCGGTTGTCCGACCCGGAGGGTACGTTCTTGCGGGCCGCCTTCCACGGCGGCGGACGGGAGGCCCGGCGTGTCCATCGCCCTGTTCACCCTCGGCGGCACGATCGCGATGGGCGGGGTGGACCCCGGCCGGGCCGGGGTGGTCACCCGGCTGACCGGCGCGGACCTCACCGCCGCCGTGCCGGGCCTCGACGAGCTGGGCCTGCCGCTGGAGGTCCGCGACACCCACGCGGTGCCGAGCGCGCACCTGACGTACCGCCAACTGCTCGACGTGGTCGACGCCGCCTCGCGGGCGGTGGCCGACGGGGTGACCGGTGTGGTGGTCACCCAGGGCACGGACACGCTGGAGGAGTCGGCGTTCCTGGCCGACCTGGTCTGGCCGCACGCCGCGCCGCTGGTCCTCACCGGCGCGATGCGCAACCCGACCCTGGCCGGCCCGGACGGCCCGGCGAACCTGCTCGCGGCGGCCCGCGTGGCGGCGGCCCCCGCCGCGCGCGATCTGGGCGCGCTGGTCGCGTTCGCCGACGAGATCCACGCCGCCCGCTGGGTACGCAAGACGCACAGCACCAGCACCGGCACGTTCGCCTCGCCGAACGCCGGCCCGGTCGGGCACGTGGTCGAGGGGCGCGTACGCGTGCTGGCCCGCCCGTCCCGCCGGGAGCCGCTGCCGCCGGTCGACCCGGCACGGCTCGACGCCACCCGGGTCGCGCTGCACACCGTGACGCTCGACGACGACGGCGGGCTGCTCGACCGGGTCGCCGACACCCACCACGGGCTCGTCGTCGCCGCCTTCGGGGTCGGGCACGTCCCAGCCGTCCTGGCCCCGGTGCTCGGGGCGCTGGCCGAACGGATCCCGGTGGTGCTCACCTCCCGCACCGGTGCCGGCTCGGTGCTGCGGCACACCTACGGCGCGGTCGGCTCCGAGACGGACCTGCGCCGCCGGGGCCTGCTGGACGGTGGGCTGCTCGACCCGTACAAGGCGAAGGTGCTGCTGCGGCTGCTGCTCGCGGCCGGCGCGGGCCGGGAGGCGATCGCCGCCGCCCTGGCCCGGCACGGCTGACCGCTCTCTAGACTGCGCCGGTGACCGGAGAGCGACGACCGCTGGCGGACCGGCCGCTGACCGAGCCACACCCGTCCCGGCTGCCGCCGGAGCATCCGGACCGGGAGCGGATCCTGGCCGCACACGCCGCCGCCCTGGCTGCCGGTGAGGCCGGCTACCTCGACCCGGCCACCGGCCTGTTCGTGCTGAGCGCGGGGTTCCTGGCCCGGCGCGGCACCTGCTGCGGTCGCGGCTGTCGGCACTGCCCGTACGTCGACGACTGACGGCGAACGGCTGATCGAGGGCTACCGCGAGGGGCGGGGCAGGCCGTACGGTGTCCGGCGGACACGTCGGGGTGGACTGTGGAGGAGTGGTCGTGCGGGGGCGGATCGTGGGCGCCGGGGTGGCCGTACTGCTGACGACGGGCTGCGGCGCGGAAGCGGCCGAACCGGTGGCGGTGCCGCCTCCCGCGCCGATCGCGGTCGACGTGGCGGCCGCCTCGTCGGGCGGGGCGTGCCGGCTGCTGGACTTCGGCGTGATCGAGCAGCACGCGGGGGTCCGCTTCGACGTCGCCGCCGCCAGCGAGACGGGCGACAGCCACACCTGCGTGGTCCGCGCCGAGCAGGCCACCCTGCCGGAGTTGACGCTGATCGTCACCGAGGCGTCGATCGACGCGGCCACCTTCACCACGGACGTGGTGCCGGAGAAGGCGGGCAAGGTCACCGGGCTGGGCCAGAAGGCGTACCGGCGGACCCTTTCGGCCAAGGGTGCCTTCGGCCCGGTCGCGGAGGTGGGCTGGCTGGCCACCGAGGGCCGCCTCGCCACCCTCCGCTACACCACTCCGGCCGACACGGCCAAGGCGGACGCCGACAAGCTCACGGACGCGCTCGTCGCCCTGGCCAAGCAGCTCGACATCCGCGCCATCTGACCCGCGCCGCCACTCCGCCCACTCCGCGATCTTGCACTTTCGGCCCCCGATCCGTCCCTTGCGTCGGATATTTCCGGGCACAAAGTGCAAGATCGCCGAGCCGAGCCAATCCGGGGCAGGGAGCGCGGGGTGGGGGCGGAGTGGGTCAGTGGGCGGCGACGAAGACGCGGGAGGCGACCTCGCGGGGGAGGCGGACGCGGTCGCCGGAGCGGTCGATCGACACCCCGTCGCGCTCCTGCGCCACCATCACCGTCGCGCCCGGGTCGACGCCGGCCGCGTGCAACTGCCGCAGCACGTCCGCGTCGGTCTGCACGCTCTCGCAGATCCGCCGGACCACGACCGGCCCGGAGAGGCCGGGGAACGCCAGGTTGCGCTCACCCTCGACGGCGTCGGCGGTCTCCGGCCCCGGGGTGCCCAGCGCCTCCAGCCCCGGGATCGGGTTGCCGTAGGGCGAGCGGGTCGGCCGGTTGAGCAGGTCGTAGACCCGCTTCTCAACGGCGTCGCTCATCACGTGCTCCCACCGGCAGGCCTCCTCGTGGGCCTCCTCGTAGGGCATCCCGATCACGTTGACCAGCAGCAACTCGGCGAGCCGGTGCTTGCGCATCACCGACACGGCGGTGCTGCGGCCGTGCGGGGTGAGCGCCAGGTGCCGGTCGCCCTCCACGGTGAGCAGGCCGTCGCGCTCCATCCGGGCGACGGTCTGACTGACGGTGGGCCCGCTCTGCCCCAGCCGCTCGGCGATCCGGGCGCGCAGGGGCGGCACGCCCTCCTCCTCCAGCTCGAGGATGGTCTTGAGGTACATCTCGGTCGTGTCGACCAGATCCGTTTTAGACACCTTCATCCCTCCCTGCCGCGGAGGTAACTTCAGGCTCGGTCGTGCCGACCAGATCATGCCTCACATCAGCGGCCCTCCGGCCCACGATGGTACCCCGACGCAGGCCGAACGACCCTTGACGAACCGCGAGGCCCGGGCCCGGATGGTGTTGACTTGACCTCATGTCCGGAACCGAGGAGCTGCTGGTCGAGGCCGACCGGCTCGCGACCGAGCTCGACCACGCCGACCCGCCCACCCTGCTCGACGTCCGCTGGCGCCTGACGGGCCCGCCCGGCCGGGACGACTATGCCGCCGGTCACCTGCCCGGCGCGGTCTTCGTCGACCTCGACACCGCGCTCTGCGGCCCGCCCGGCCCGGCCGGCCGGCACCCGCTGCCCGACCCGGCCGCGCTCCAGGCCGCGCTGCGGGCCGCCGGCGTCCGCGCCGGTCACCCCGTGGTGGTGTACGACGGCGGCGACGGCATGGCCGCCGCCCGCGCCTGGTGGACCCTGCGCTGGGCGGGCCACCGGCCGGTACGCCTGCTGCACGGCGGCTTCCCGGCGTGGCGGGCCGCCGGACTGCCCACCAGCACGGCGGAGCCGACCCCGGCGCCGGGCGACGTCGAGGTGCGCCCCGGCGCGCTGCCGGTGCTCGACGCGGGGGAGGCCGCCCGGCTGGCCGCCGCCGACGAGGGCGTCCTGCTGGACGTGCGCGCCGCGCCCCGCTACCGGGGCGAGACCGAGCCGATCGACCCGGTCGCCGGGCACGTCCCGGGCGCGGTGAACCTGCCCGCCGGCGAGTACGTCGCCGAGGGCCGGTTCCCGGCCGCCGACGCGCTGCGCGCGCGGTTCGCCGCCGCCGGGGTGGCCGGGGGCGCCCCCGTCGGGGCGTACTGCGGGTCGGGGGTGACCGCCGCGCAGGCCGTGCTCGCCCTGCACCTGGCGGGTCGGCCCGACGCGGCGCTCTACGTCGGGTCGTGGAGCAACTGGGTCGCCGACCCGTCCCGGCCGGTCGCCACCGGGGAGGGCTGAGGGGCACGCCCGCCCCGGCGACGCCCGCCGACGGCCCGGTCGACGACACCCAGCCGGTGCCGGCCGGCCGAGCGGCACGTGCGCCGGGCGACACGAGGGCGCGTGAGCAGGCCGAGGCCGGGTCACGCCCCCAGCGCCTGCGCTGGGGGCGTGCGGGCGCGCGTGCGACGATGAGGCCATGTCCGAGGACACGGTGGTGGTGTGGGACGAGTCCCTGCTCGCCTACGACATGGGGGATCACCCCCTCGACCCGGTCCGGGTGGAGCTGACCGTCGCGTTGGCCCGCGAGCTCGGCGTGCTGGCGCGTCCCGGGGTGCGGCTGGTCAAGCCCGAGCCGGCCGACGACGCGCTGCTGACCCGGGTGCACGACCCGCGCTACCTCGACGCGGTGCGGAACGCCCCGCGCGACCCGCTCTTCGCCGGCTTCGGGCTGGGCACCTCGGACAACCCGGTCTTCGCGGGGATGCACGAGTCGAGCGCGCTGGTCGCCGGGGCGAGCGTGGCCGCGGCCGAGGCGGTCTGGCGGGGCGAGGCCCGGCGGGCGGTCAACGTGGCGGGCGGGCTGCACCACGCGATGCCCGCCCGGGCCGCCGGCTTCTGCGTCTACAACGACCCGGCGGTGGCCATCGCCCGCCTGCTCGACCTCGGCGCCGAGCGGGTCGCGTACGTGGACGTGGACGTGCACCACGGCGACGGGGTGCAGCAGATCTTCTGGAACGATCCGCGGGTGCTGACGGTCAGCCTGCACGAGACGCCGCTGGCGCTCTTCCCGGGCACCGGCTTCCCCGACGAGACCGGCGGGCCGGGCGCCGTGGGCAGCGCCGTCAACGTCCCGCTGCCGCCCGGCGTGGACGACGCCGGCTGGCAGCGCGCCTTCCACGCGGTCGTGCCGTCGGTGCTGCGCGTGTTCCGGCCGCAGGTGCTGGTGACCCAGTGCGGGGCCGACGGGCACCGGCTCGACCCGCTCGCCGACCTGCGCCTCTCCGTCGACGGTCAGCGCGCCACCTACCTGGCCCTGCGGGCGCTCGCCGACGAGCTGTGCGAGGGCTGCTGGGTGGCCACCGGCGGCGGCGGGTACGCGCTGGTCGAGGTGGTGCCGCGGGCCTGGACGCACCTGCTCGCCGTGGCCACGGGCGAGCCGATCGCGCCGGCCACGCTGACCCCGCCGGCCTGGCGGGAGCTGGCCGCCGCGCGCCGGCCGGGCCGGGAGATCCCGCTGCGGATGACCGACGACGTCGACCCGTCGTACGAGCCGTGGCAGCCGACCGGCGAGCCGAACGCGGTGGACCGGGCGATCGCGGCGGCCCGCAAGACGGCCTTCCCGCTGTTCGGGCTCGACCCGCACGACCCGCGCGACTGAGCCGGGCCGGAAGGAACCACACAGGTGACCACGGTGGAACAACCGGTGGACGTGCTGCTCAGCGACGGCACCACCGTCCAGTTGCGACCGATCCGCCCGTCGGACGGGCCGGGGATCGTCGCGATGCACTCGCGCTTCTCCGAGCGCACCCGCTACCTGCGGTACTTCTCGCCGTACCCGCGCATCCCCGAGCGGGACCTGCACCGCTTCGTCAACGTCGACCACCGCGACCGGGAGGCGTTCGTGGTGCTGGCCGGCGACCGGATCGTCGCCGTCGGCCGCTACGAGCGGCTCGGCCCCGACGCGCCCGAGGCCGAGGTGGCGTTCGTGGTCGAGGACGCCTACCAGGGCCGGGGCATCGGCTCGGTGCTGCTGGAGCACCTGGCCGACGCGGCCCGCCGGACCGGCATCGCGAACTTCGTGGCCGAGGTGCTCCCGGCCAACGGCGCGATGCTGCGGGTCTTCTCCGACTTCGGCTACCAGCTCCAGCGCCAGTTCGCCGACGGCGTGGTGCACCTGACCTTCCCCATCGCGCCCACCGACGCCACGCTCGAGGTGCAGCGCGGCCGCGAGCACCGCACCGAGGCCCGCTCCGTCGCCCGGCTGCTCGCCCCGCGCGGCGTCGCCGTCTACGGTGCCAGCGCCACCGGGCAGGGCGTCGGCGCGGCGGTGCTCGGGCACCTGCGGGACGGCGGCTACACCGGCGCGGTGGTGCCGGTGCACCCGAGCGCGGCGACGGTCGCCGGGCTGCCCGCGTACCCGTCGGCGGCCGACGCGGGCGTGCCGGTCGACCTGGCCGTGGTGGCGGTGCCGCCGGAGACGGCGCGGGAGGCGGTCGACGACGCCGCCGCCGCGGGCGCGCACGCCCTGGTGGTGATCTCCGCGGGCTTCGCCGAGGCCGGCCCGGACGGCGCGGCCGCGCAGCGCGCGCTGGTCCGCGCGGCGCACGCGGCGGGCATGCGCGTCGTCGGCCCGAACTGCCTGGGGGTGGCCAACACCGACCCGACCGTACGCCTCAACGCCACCCTCGCCCCGCGGCTGCCGGTGCCCGGCCGGGTGGGCATCTTCAGCCAGTCCGGCGCGTTCGGGGTGGCGCTGCTGGCCGAGGCGGACCGGCGCGGGCTGGGCCTGTCCAGCTTCGTCTCGGCCGGCAACCGGGCCGACGTCTCCGGCAACGACCTGCTCCAGTACTGGCAGGACGACCCCGGCACCGACGTGATCATGTTGTACCTGGAGACCTTCGGCAATCCGCGCAAGTTCGCCCGGCTGGCCCGCCGGATCGGCCGGGACAAGCCGGTCGTGGCGCTCGCCTCCCCGGCCCGCCCGCCGGGCGTGGGCGACTCCGTGGGGCCGGACGAGGTCGCCGTCGGCGCGCTGTTCGCCCACTCCGGGGTGATCCGGGTGGACACCGTCGCCGAGCTGCTCGACGTCGGGGTGCTGCTGGCCAACCAGCCGCTGCCCGCCGGGCCGCGGGTCGGCGTGGTCGGCAACTCCTCGGCGCTGACCGGGCTCGCGGCCACCGCCTGCGCCGCGCAGGGGCTCACCGTCGCCCGCGGCTACCCCCGCGACGTCGGGCCCCGCGCCGGGGCGGCCGAGTTCGCCGCCGCGCTCGCCGACACCGCCGCCGACGAGGGCGTGGACGCGCTGGTGGTGGTCTTCGCCCCGCCGCTGCCCGGCCAGCTCACCGACACCGAGGCGGACTTCACCGCCGCCCTGCCGGCCGCGCTCGCCGCCGGCAAGCCGACCGTGGCGACGTTCCTGGTCGGCCGGGCGCCGGCCGGGGTGCCCGCGTACCCGAGCGTGGAGGAGGCCGTCCGCGCCCTCGCCCGGGTCGCCACGTACGCCGACTGGCTGCGCCGCCCGGCCGGCCTGCTGCCGGAGCTGCCCCGGGTTGACCGGGCGGCGGCGCACGCGGCCCTGCGGCCCGAGGCCCTCGACCCGGTGGGGCTGCTCGCCGCGTACGGGATCGACGTGGTCGAGTCGGCGCCGGTGCGGTCCGCCGGGGAGGCCGTCGACGCGGCGACCCGGCTCGGGTTCCCGGTGGCCCTCAAGGCCGCCGCCCCGGGCCTGCGGCACCGGCTCGACCTCGGCGCGGTCCGGCTCGACCTGCCCGACGCCGCCACGGTCCACCGCGCGTACGCGGAGATGTCGGCGGTCTTCGGCGCGGAGGTCCTGGTGCAGCCGATGGTGCCGCCCGGCGTGGCCTGCGTGGTCGAGCTGGTCGAGGACCCGGCGTTCGGCCCGGTGGTCGGCTTCGGGCTGGGCGGCGTCGCCACCGAGCTGCTCGGCGACCGGGCCTGGCGCGCGGTGCCGCTGACCGACCTGGACGCGGCCGAGCTGGTCGACGAGCCACGGGCGGCGCCGCTGCTGCGCGGGCACCGGGGCGCGGCGCCGGTGGACCGGGCGGCCCTGGCCGACCTGCTGCTGCGCGTCGGCCGGCTCGCCGACGAGCAGCCCCGGGTGCGCGCGCTCACCCTCAACCCGGTGCTCGCCCGCCCCGACGGCATCTCGGTGCTGCACGCCACCGTACGCATCGGCTCCGCCGTCGCCCGCCCCGACACCGGCCCCCGCCGCCTGTAAGGGCGTCAGGCCCGGGAGGAGATCTGCTGCACCGCCCAGGCGTTGCCGTCCGGGTCGGTGAAGAAGACGAAGCCGACGTTGTCCAGCGGGTCCGGCACGGGGCGCGGGTTCTCGCCCACCACCTGGATCTCGCTGACCGCCACGCCGCGCTCGACCAGCTGGGCCCGGGCCCTGGGCAGGTCGGGCACGACCAGTTGGAGGCCCTTCAGCGAGCCCGGCGGCATGTCCGGCAGCACGCCCTCGCCGATCACGATCGAGCAGCCGGAGCCGGGCGGGGTGAGCTGCACGACCCGCGCGCCGGCGCCGACCACCGTGTCGTGGTCCACGGCGAAGCCGAGCTGGTCGGCGTAGAACGCCTTGGCCCGGTCCACGTCGGAGACCGGTACGACCACCACTTCCAAAGTCCAGTTCACACCCGTTGGTAGCCCGTCCGACGGGCCACGTCAAGGACCCCGGCCCGGACGCACGCGAGGCCCCGGCGAACCGCCGGGGCCTCGCGTGGCTCAGGGAACGTCAGCAGGCGTACGCTTCCAGGCGCTGCGCCCGCTCCGGGTCGCGCAGCTTCAGCAGGGTCACCTTCTCGATCTGCCGGATCCGCTCCCGGGACAGGCCGAACTCCCGGCCGACCTCGTCGAGCGTGCGCTGCCGGCCGTCGTCGAGACCGAACCGCAGCCGGATCACCGCCTGCTCCCGCTGGGAGAGGGTGGCCAGCACGATGCTCACCTCGTTGCGCAGCTCGCCCTGCGCGGCGGCGTCGCCCGGCTCGGCGCTCGGGTCCACCGCGGCCACGAAGTCACCGAGCGCGCTCTCGCCGTCCTCGCCGACCGCCTGGTCCAGGCTCACCGGCTCCCGGTCGTACGAGATCAGCTCGATCACCTGGAACTCCGGGATGTCCATGGCCCGGGCGACCTCGGCGACCGTGGGCTCGCGGCCCAGCGAGACGGACAGCTCGCGGCGGGCCCGGACCATGCGGTTGACCTGCTCGACCATGTGCACCGGGATGCGGATGGTGCGGGCCTGGTCGGCCATCGCGCGGGTGATCGCCTGCCGGATCCACCAGGTGGCGTAGGTGGAGAACTTGTAGCCCTTGGCGTAGTCGAACTTCTCGACCGCGCGGATCAGGCCGAGGTTGCCCTCCTGGATGAGGTCGAGGAACGGCATGCCGCGACCGGTGTAGCGCTTGGCGATGCTGACCACCAGGCGGAGATTCGCCTCCAGCAGGTGGTTCTTCGCCGCCCGGCCCTGCGCGACGATCAGCTCCAGGTCGGCCCGCAGCTCGACGGAGACCGGGGTGCAGGTCGCCAGCTTCTCCTCGGCGAACAGCCCGGCCTCGATCCGCTTGGCCAGGTCGACCTCCTGCGCGGCGGTCAGCAGCTTCGTCCGCCCGATCCCGTTCAGGTATGCCCGGACCAGGTCCGTGGAGACGCCGCGCTCGTCCATGGCGTCGAGGTCGGTCAGGGTGTCGGTGGCGTGGTCGGCCTCGGTGGTGCCGGCCGGGCGCATCCGGTGCTCCATCATCTGCAGGGCCATCTCGTCTTCTCCCCGTGTCCACGTCTGTGCCGCTCGTTCCGGCCCAGTGGTGCCGGTGTGACACACAGCTTGGCGGGCGGGGCGTGAAACGGGAGTGAGGCGATCGGGGACCCGACACGAATCAGGTCCCGGTCCTGCGCACCGTGCGCGTGTCGTCGCCGACGGTTCCTTGTGGCGTGCGGTTACCGTGCCAGCGGTCGGCCAGTGGGGCCGGCGCCGCCGGCGACGTCGGCGCACCGGAACGGGTTTTGGAGGGTGTCGTGGTCTTCAAGCGGCTCATGCAGGCGATGGGCGTGGGTGGCCCGTCGGTGGAAACGGTCCTGGCGAACCCGAACTGCCGCCCCGGCGGCCAGTTGGAGGGCGTCGTCCACGTGGCCGGCGGCGAGCACCCCGTCGACATCTCCTACGTGTCCCTGGGCCTGGTCACCCGGGTCGAGGTGGAGAGCGGCGACAACGACTACGAGACCACGCAGGAGTTCCACCGGCAGGCGGCGACCGGCGCGTTCCGGCTGGAGCCCGGCCAGCGCCACGACATCCCGTTCCGCTTCGCCGTGCCGTGGGAGACGCCGCTCACCGAGCTGTACGGGCAGCACCTGCACGGGATGACGATGGGGCTGCGTACGGAGCTGGAGGTGGCCCGCGCCGTCGACAAGGGCGACCTGGACGCGGTGGCGGTGCACCCGCTGCCGTCCCAGCAGCGGATCCTGGAGGCGTTCCTGCGGCTGGGCTTCCGGTTCGCCCGGGCCGACGTGGAGCGCGGCCACATCTACGGCGTGCGGCAGAGCCTGCCCTTCTACCAGGAGATCGAGTTCGGCCCCGCCCCGCAGTACGCCGGCGCGATCAACCAGCTCGAGGTCACCTTCGTCACCGACCCGCAGCAGATCCAGGTGGTGCTGGAACTCGACAAGCGCGGCGGCCTGTTCACCGAGGGCCGGGACGCCTTCGGCCGCTTCACCATCGACCACGCCACCGCCGAGCGCACCGACTGGACGGCCCAGCTCGACGCCTGGATCCGCCAGTCGCTCCAGCGCCGCGGGCTCTTCTCCTGACCCGCCCACCCGTCGGGGCGACGACGGGTGGATCACGAGGTCGGCGGCGTCGGAGGGGATTGAGGACGCCGCCGACCTCACGGCCGGCGGACAGGTCAGGGGCTACAGGTCGAGCAGGACCGTACGCGGACCGACGTTGACGCTTTCCACCAACATGTGGGCGCGGAAGCGGCCGGTCTCGACCTTCGCGCCCCGGGCACGCAGCGCCTCCACGACCGCCGCCACCAGCGGCTCCGCCACCTCGGCCGGGGCCGCCGCCGTCCAGGTCGGACGGCGCCCCTTGCGGGCGTCGCCGTAGAGGGTGAACTGGCTGACCACCAGGATCGGCGCGCCGGTGTCGGCGGCGGACCGCTCGTCGTCGAGGATGCGCAGCTCGTGCACCTTGCGGGCCATCGTGCGGGCGGTCTCGACGGTGTCGGTGTGGGTCACCCCGAGCAGCACCAGCAGCCCGTCGTCGATCGCGCCGACCACCTCGCCGTCGACCGTCACGCCCGCCCGGCCGACGGTCTGCACCACGGCCCGCATCAGCCGGTCACCGGCTCGATGAAGCCGCGCTCGACGAGGTGCGCCACGATCGGGCCGGCGGCGTCGGCCAGCTCCTCGGGGGCGACGTCGTGCGCGGCGGCGAGGAGGGCGAGCTGGTCGCGCAGCGGCAGCCGCCCGTCGGCCCCGCCCACCAGGGCGAGCACCAGGGGGTCGATCTCCTCCGTCCAGCGCAGCCCGTGCGGCATGGCCAGCACCTGCCGGTCCACCGCCCAGCCCTCGTCGCCCATCGTGGCCTCCTGCCGGAGCTGGAGGCCGTCAGCCGCCCGGTAGCGCGCGGCGAGCAGCCCGTCGGCGTCGTGGGCGCGCAGCCAGTCCTGGCGGTCGAACCAGGCGCCGATCCGGTCGCCCAGCGGCGCCTCCACCCGCTGCCGCAGGTCCTCCACCCGGATCACCGGGTCGTCGTGGCCGGAGCGGCGCAGCGAGACGATGCCGAAGCCGACCGCCTCCACCTTGTGCGCGTCGAACCAGTCCAGCCAGTCCGCCATCCGCTGCGGGTCGGCGGCCTCGCCGACGTCGGTGAGCCACAGGTTGACGTACGCCATCGGGTCCGCCACCTCGCGCTGGACGACCCAGGCGTCCAGCCCGGTGCCGGCGAACCAGCCGGTCACCCGCTCGGCCCAGTCCTCGCCCGCGACGTGCACCCAGTTGGCCAGGTACTGCATGGTGCCGCCCTCGGTGAGCAGACCGGGCGCGGCGGCGGCCAGCTCCGCGCCGATCGCGTCGCCGACCCGGCCGGAGTCGCGGTAGACGTGCGTGGTGGTGCCCGGCCCGACCACGAACGGCGGGTTGCTCACCACCAGGTCGAAGCGGCGCCCGGCGACGGGGGCGACCATGTCGCCGCGGAGCAGCTCCCAGTCCTGGCCGTTGAGCGCGGCGGTGGTGGCGGCGAAGCGCAGCGCCCGCTCGGAGACGTCGGTGGCGGTCACCCGCCGGGCGTGGGTGGCCAGGTGCAGCGCCTGTACGCCGGAGCCGGTGCCCAGGTCCAGCGCGGTCTCCACCGGCCGGCGGACGGTCGCGCCGATCAGCGTCTGGGTCGCCCCGCCGATGCCGAGGACGTGGTGGGCGTGCAACGGCCGGCCCGGGCGGGCGCTGGCGGGCACGTCGGCCAGCACCCACCAGTCGTCCCCGTACGGCTCCAGGTCCAGGCCCATCCGCAGCCCGTCGCCGTGCCGTTCGACCAGGCCCCCGGCGAGCGCCTCGTCCAGCGACAACGGCGCGAGCGCGGCGGCCACGGCGGCCTCCGGCTCGGTCTGCTCGCAGACGAACACCCGGATCAGCGTGCCGAGCGGGTCGCGGTCCTCGGTGGCGCGCAGCGCGGCCCGGAAGTCGTTGCGGGCCACCCCGCCGGTGGCCTGCGGGCCGAGCCGGGTGGCGATGCCGTTCGAGGTGAACCCGGCCCTGGTCAGCGCGGTTTGCAGCGCCTCGACGCCGGCGGGGGAGAGCAACATGTCGTGTCCGTCCACGCCGTCATCCTGCCTGGCGCCGCGTGCCGGTGTTCGACCACCCGGGAGATCGGCGCCACCGTCGCCAGCGCGCGCCGGTCGGCCGCCCGTGCCACCAGCCAGGTGTACGCCAGCAGCACGAGCACGTCGACCAGCACCAGCTGCCACGGCGCGTCGGCCATCGTCTCGTCCACGGCCAGCCCGCCGAACGCCGCGGCCAGCCCGAACGCGCCCACGTTGTTGACCACGTGCAACGCGACGGCCGCCTCCAGGCCGCCGGTACGCACCGTGAGCCAACCGCAGAGCAGGCCCATCACGACCAGGTCGGCGAAGCCCCAGACGGTGCCCCAGCCGTGCGCCGCGGCGAAGAGCACCGCCTGCACCACCATCCCCGGCCAGGGTGAGCGCAGCCACGTCCCGAAGGCCTGGAGCAGCCAGCCGCGGAACAGGTACTCCTCGGCGGCGGCCTGGAACGGGACCAGCGCGACGACCATCAGCAGGGCGGCGACGAAAGCGGGCCAGCCGACCCAGGCGTCGAGCGGGCCGAGGAGGACCATCTCGTCCCCGGTGGCCCGCAGGAGCAGGTGGGTGCCGAGCAGCATGACCGTGATCGCCGGGGTGGCCGTGAGCAGGCAGGTGCCCAGCCAGCGCCACCGGACCCGGCCGAGCACGGAGGAGAGGCTGCCGGCCGGCCGGCGTTCCACCCCGCGGGCGACGGCCATCGTCACCGGCAGGGCCACCGCCACCGACAGCACCAGCAGGGCGGTGTCCACGACGGGACCGAAGACGGGCAGCCCGTCGGCGTCCGTCGGCGTACCGGTGATCTCCGCCACGACGGTGGCGACGCCGAAGAGCGCGCAGCCGACGAGCAGCGCGCCGCCGAGCAGGGCGAGGACGCCGACGAGCGACCGCCACCATCGCTGCCGGCCGGTCCGGGCCAGCCGGTGGTACGGGGCGCCCGGGGGAGTACTACTGATCATGGGAGCAAGCCTGCCGCCGCCGACGGGCCGGCGGGTCGACGCGCGGACCGAATTCGGCACCACCCTGGGGTATAGGCCACCTCGTGCCCGCGGGCGACGTGACCGGTCGGCGGGCCTCCGTAGGGTTGCCTCATCATGACTCTCCTGCGGACCTGGTTGCTGCCGTCGGCGCTGGTCGGCGCCCAGCTCCTGCTCTGGCCCGGCCTGCCGCTGCTGCGGGGCGACGCACCGGACGTCACGGTGACCTCGGCGGGTCTGGTCGCCGCCGTGGTCACCCTCCTGGCGCTGGGCTGGCGGCAGCATCGGCCGCTCCCGGCGCTGGCCGTGGTCCTGGCCGCGCAGACCGTCGGCCGGCTGGGCGCCTCTCCCGACGACCTGCTGGTGCTCAGCCTCGCCGAGCTGGTCGCCATCTGGTCCGTGGCCGTCCGGGCGCCCGGCCGGGTCGTGCGCGTGGCACTGGCCGTGAGCGCCCTGTGGGTGGCGTCGGTCAACCTCCCCCGCTTCGACACCGCCGCGGCCTACCTGGGGGAGGTCGTCGTCGCCGTGCTCGGCTACCTGCTGGCCGCGGGTCTCGGGCGCAGCCGCCGGCACTGGATGACCGGGCGGGCGGCGGTGGCCGGCCGGCTCGTCGCCGTCGAGGCGGAGGCCCGTCAGGCGGCGGAGACCGAACGCCATCGGCTCGCCCGGGAGCTGCACGACGTCAGCGCCCACCACCTCACCTCCATCGTGGTGACGGTGGGAGCGGCCGAGCGCCTCGCGGCCCGGCGTCCGGAGCTGGCCGCGGAGGCGGTGGAGTTCGCGGCGCGTACGGGGCGGGAGACCCTGGTCGCGCTGCGCCGCCTGGTCGCGGTGATGAGCGACGACACCGAGGCGCACCGGCCGCTGCGGCGACGGCTCGACGACCTGGTCGCCGGCTTCCACCGGCTCGGCCAGCCGGTGCGCCTCGACCGCACCGGTCCGGAACCGTCGGCCGCCCTGGCCGGGGTCGTCCACGCCGTCGTCCGCGAGTCCCTGACCAACGTGGTGCGGCACGCTGCCGGAGCCGACGTCTCGGTCCGGGTCGCGGTCGACGCCGGGACCGTCACGGTCACGGTCGCCGACACCGGCGTACCGGGGCCGACGGCCGCCTTCACGCTGGGCGCCGGGCGGGGGATCAGCGGTCTGCGGGAGCGCGTCGCCGCCCGGGGCGGCACCCTGCGAGCCGGCCCGGACGGCGACGGCTGGCGGGTCGAGGCGCGCCTGCCGGTCGGGGCGGATCCCGGCAGCCTGCCCGTCGGGGCGGATCCCGGCAGCCTGCCGTCGCCGGTCCGGTCGGAGAACGGCCGGTCCCTGGTGACCGCCGCGCTGGTCGGCAACGCGCTGGTGCTTCCGGTGGCCGCGGCCCTCGTCTCGGTGGAGACCGACGCCGAACTGGCGGGGCTGCGCGACCCGATCGTCCTGCTCCAGTTCCTGCTGCTCTCCGTGGCGCACGCCGCGCCGCTGGCGTGGCGGTGCCGCCGACCGTGGGCCGCGTTCGCGGGCGTCGCCGGGACCGTGCTGCTCTGGCCGGTCACCGCGCTGCTGGTCGGGCTGCCCCGGGGTGCGGAGTTCGTGCTGCTGACCGCCGGCTTCGCCGACCTGGCCGCCGTCTGGGCCGTGGCCGCGTACGCCCGACGGGCCGGCCCGACGTGGCTGGCCGCACCGGTGGCGGCCACGGTGCTCGCCGTGGGCCTGGTCGGTACGGCGGCGGCGGACGGCTCGATCGCCGGGGAGCCCGTGCACGTGCCCGTGACCGTCTTCATGACCGTCTTCGTCGCCGGGCTGCTGCTGGCGCCGATGCTGCTGACCTGGGGCGGCGGCGCTCTGGTCCGGGGCCGGCGGCGGCGGGTGCTCAGCCGGGAGGGCGACGCGCTGGCCGCGGCGACCGCCCGGGCCGTGGCGGCGGCCCACGCCGAGCGGGAGCGGGTCGGTGCCGGACTGCGCTCGGCGGTGCTGGACCGGGCCGGCCGCCTGGTGGTCGTCGCCGACCAGGGCCGGCTCGCCGAGATCCTGGTCGAGGCACGGGCCACGTTGGCCGCGATGCGCGGCCTGCTGGACGACCTGCGCGCCGACGACCGGCCGGCGCCGCACGGTCCGCAACCGACCCTCGCCGACGTGGGCGGGCTCTGCGCGTCGCGGCAGGCGCACGGCCGCGACGTCCTGCTGGACGCGCCGGCGACCGTGCCGGCCCTGCCGACCGACGTGGACGTGTCGGCGTACCGGCTGGTGGAGGCCGCGTTGGACGCGGGCGTCGGGCCGGCCCGGGTGGTGCTGCGGCTGGCCGGCGGTGAGCTGCGGGTGTCGGTCACGGGCCTGCCCACCGCGTCGGACCCGCTGGTCGTCGCCGGGCTGCGGGCCCGGGTCGACGCGCTCGGCGGCCGGCTCGCGCTGCGCCGCGGCGAGCTGCGGGCGCGGCTGCCGCTGCCGCCGGTCCCCGTGGTCGCCGCCGGGCCCGGGCAGCGGGGAGAACGAGTTCCGGAGGGGGCGCGATGATCAGGGTGCTGGTGGTGGACGACCAGCCGGTGGTCCGGGCCGGATTCGCGGCGATCGTCGACGCCGAACCGGACCTGACGGTGGTCGGGGAGGCCGCCGACGGCGCCGACGCGCTCGACCAGGCCGCCCGGAGCCGACCGGACGTGGTGTTGATGGACATCCGGATGCCGGGGATGGACGGCCTCACCGCCACCGCCCGGCTGACCGCCGACCCGGCCGGCCCCCGGGTGCTGGTCCTGACCACCTTCGACCTGGACGCCCACGTGTTCGAGGCGCTGCGGGTGGGCGCCTCGGGCTTCCTGCTCAAGGACGCCCAACCGGTCGACCTGCTGCACGCGATCCGGGTGGTGGCCGCCGGCGACGGGCTGCTCGCACCCACCGTCACCCGCCGGCTGATCGACGCGTTCGCCACCGGGGCACTCACCCCGCCGGCGGAGCCCGCCGAGCTGGCCGCGCTCACCGCACGGGAGCGCGAGGTCTTCGTCCGGCTCGCGGCCGGACTGACCAACGCGGAGATCGGCGCGCAGTTGGGCGTCGCGACCGGCACGGTGAAGGCGCACGTCAACGCCCTGCTGGGCAAGCTGGGTGCGCGGGACCGGGTGCAGGCGACGATCCGCGCCTACGACCTCGGGCTCGTCCGGCCCGGCACCCGGCGGTCACCCGCGTAGGGCCGCCGGCCGGGCACACCCCGGAGGGTCGGGCGGAGACGCCCTGCCCGGCGCCGGTGGCTGCCGACGGGGAAGGCCCGGACGGATCGGCGTGGCCCCTCCGCCCGGCCTCCGCCATTGGGCAGGATGGTCCCATGACGCTCGCGCTGCCCATCGACCCCGAGGCCAGCCGGCTGCTGGAGCGCAGCCCGCTGGCCCTGCTGCTGGGGATGGTCCTCGACCAACAGGTGACGATGGAGAAGGCCTTCTCCTCGCCGTACGTGCTGACCCAGCGCCTCGGACGGGACCTGGACGCCCGGGAGATCGCCGACCACGATCCCGAGGCCCTGGTGGCCCTGTTCGCCCAGCCGCCGGCGCTGCACCGGTTCCCGAAGGCGATGGCGGCCCGGGTGCAGGAGGTGTGCCGGGTCCTCGTCGACCGGTACGACGGCGACGCCGCCCGGCTCTGGTCCGACGTCGCCGACGGCCGGGAACTGTTCCGCCGCATCGCCGAGCTGCCCGGCTTCGGCAGGCAGAAGGCGCAGATCTTCCTCGCCCTGCTCGGCAAGCGGTTCGGGGTCACGCCGGAGGGCTGGCGGGAGGCGGCCGGCGGGTACGGCGACCTGGACGCCCACCGGTCGGTGGCGGACGTCGTCGACACGGAGTCGCTGCGCCGGGTGCGTGACTACAAGCAGCAGGTGAAGGCGGCGGCGAAGGCGAAGGCAGCCCAGGGCTGACGCCGTTGCCGCGTGGCGAGGCCGGTGGACGGGAGTTCCGGGGCGCCCCGTGCGGGCCGAGGCCAGACGGCGGTCGTGGGTGTGCCTCGGCGCGCCGTGACGTCAGGCGGCGGTCGGCCGGGACAGGGCGGCCAGCGCCCGCCGGACGTCGGCGAGGGAGACCGTCGCCGAGTCGTCCAGGTCGGCCAGGCCGGCCTCGATCCACTGCCGCATCAGAGTGGTGACCCCGATGCCGCGGGCGTCGGCGGCCGCGCGGACCCGCTCGTACGTCTCCAGGGGCAGGCGCACCGACCGGCTGACCATGGGGGTGTCGGTGTCGGGGGTGGGCAGCTCCACCGGCTGAGTCTCGTCGATCAGCTCCGCGAGCCGGTCACCGCCGCTGTGGAACTGCTTGGTCGCGTCGTTACGGTTCATCGTCACCGCCTCCTCATCGGCGAGATCTCCGCACGGCCTCGTCGTAGCGCTTCGCCTCGGCGTCGCTGAGCTCGCGGGCGGAGAGGATGTCCCAGTCGTTGTCGGTGCCGTCGGCCTCGGCGAGCAGCACGGCCAGCCGGCGCCCCCGGCGGGCGGCGGCGTAGACGACCATCACGTCGTCGCCCAGGTGACGGATCACCCGGCGGGTGCTGTGCAGCGCCTCCCAGACTTCCCCGGGCGTGACGTCGTAGACCCTCAGGTTGGCCAACGCCTCGTCGGTGAAGCTGAACCTGCTGCCCACGGCGCGAGCGTACCACGGATGTAACACGAACCCGGCTGAGCCGATTTTCGCTGATCACGCGTTCGAGGTGACAGGATGGGGCGTAACCCCCTCGAGGAGGTCCGTGGTGAAGCGTCAGGCGTACCAGCCGATCCTGATCACCGACGCCTCGCGCAGCCAGGACGACCAGCTCACCAGCCGTCAGCGGCGCTACGTGCTGATGATGGGGATCCGGGTGGCGTGCGTGATCGTCGGTGCCGTCCTGGTCGGCGTGCAGGCCCCGCTGCTCTGGCTCTGGCTGCCGTTGGTGGCCCTCGGCATGGTGCTCATCCCCTGGCTGGCGGTGCTGCTGGCGAACGACCGGCCGCCGAAGGAGCAGCACCGGCTGGCGTCCCGGTTCCAGCCGCGGCACCGCGACGAGACCCCGCCGATGAGCCTGACCGCCGAGGAGCGGCCGCACAAGGTGATCGACGCCGAGCCCTGACCGACCCGCTCCCCGTGGGCGAGCGGGGGCGGGGCGCGGGTTTCGGGTCAGGGAGTGGGGCGGGCACCCACCTGCGAGACCGCCATGGCGCCGAGGTCGCCCGCGCGGCGCAGCGCCACCGCCGCATCCGCGCCGGCGAGCCAGGCGGCCAGCAGCCCGGCCGCGAAGGCGTCCCCGGCCCCGGTGACGTCCACCACCGCCACCCGGCGGGCCGGCGCCACGGCGACCGTGGCGTCCCGGTCCACCCAGACCGCTCCCGCCGCGCCCTGCTTGACGACGATCCGCCGGGCGGAGGCCGACAGCGCCCGCCCCTGCGCCGCCGGGTCGAGCCCGCCGGCCAGCACCGTCGCCTCGTCGGCGTTGACCAGGAGCAGGTCGACCCCGCGTACCCAGGACAGGAAGGCCGCCGCGCCGACCCGCCGCAGCGGCGCCGCGGAGGCCGCGTCGACGCTGGTGGTGAGCCCGCGCTCGCGGGCGGCGGCCAGCGCGCGCAGCCCGGCCGGGCGGGACCCGGCGTCGAGCAGGGTGTACGCGGACAGGTGCAGGTGCCGCGCGTCCGGCGCGGCGGCCAGCGCCGCGTCGACGTCCGCCGGGGCCAGCCGCAGGTTGGCGCCCCGCTCGGTGATCATCGTCCGTTCCCCGGCGGTGGCCAGCACGATGACCGTGCCGGTGGCGTGCTCCCGGTGCCGCGTCACCGCGCAGTCGACCCCGGCCCGCTCCAGCTCGGCCACCCGCTCCCGCCCCTGGCCGTCGTCGCCGACCGCGCCCACCAGCGTCACCGGCACGCCCTGGGCGGCGAGCCAGGCCGCGGTGTTGGCGGCCTGTCCGCCGCCGCTGAACCGGATGGCCGCCGGCGTGTCGGAACCGGTGGCCGGCGGCCCGTCCAGCACCGCCACCACGTCGGTGATCAGGTCACCGACGACGAGGACGCGGCCTGCGGTCATGCGTCGGCGCGACGGGCGGCCGCGGCGACCGCGATCCGGGCGGCGAGGTCGGCGTTGCGCAGGATGATCCGGACGTTCACCGCCAGGCTCGCCCCCTCGGTCGCCGAGTGGAAGTGGGCGAGCAGGTAGGGCGTCACCGCCTTGCCGGTCACCCCGTCGCGCTCCAGCAGCGCCAGCCCGTCGGCGAGCGTCCGGTCGTGCAGCTCCGGGTCGAGCTGCTCGTCGGCCGGCAGCGGGTTGGCCACGATCAGGCCGCCGTGGTGCACGCCGTGCTGCTCCCGGGCGGCCAGCGCGTCGGCGACCTGCTCCGCGGAGTCCAGCGACCAGTCCAGGTCGAAGCCGCCGTCGGTGATGAAGAAGCCGGGGAACCGCCGGGTCCGGTAGCCCACCACGCCGACGCCGAGGGTCTCCAGCCGCTCCAGGGTGGCGCCCACGTCGAGGATCGACTTGACGCCGGCGCAGACCACCGCGATCGGGGTCCGGGCCAGGGTGACCAGGTCGGCGGACTCGTCGAAGGTCTGCGCGGCCTCCCGGTGCACCCCGCCGAGGCCGCCGGTGGCGAACACCCCGATGCCGGCGGCGGCCGCCACCGCGCTGGTCGCGGCCACGGTCGTGGCGCCGTCCGCGCCGGTGGCCGCCGCCACGGCGAGATCGCGTACGGAGAGCTTGGCGACCCCGTCGGCGGTGGCGAGCCGGGTCAGCTCCGCGTCGTCCAGGCCCGCCACGAGCCGGCCGCCGACCATGCCGATGGTCGCCGGGACCGCGCCCGCGTCCCGGACCGCCTGCTCGATCTCCCGGGCCACCCGGAGGTTGTCCGGCCGGGGCAGGCCGTGCGAGACGATGGTGCTCTCCAGGGCGACGACGGGGCGTCCGGCGCGCAGCGCCTCGGCCACCTCGGCGCCGTAGTGGATGTGAAAGTCGGTCACGTCACCACCGTACGGCCTCCGCCGAGGGTGGCCTGAAGTGGACCGGGCCGCGGTGACCTGCCAGACTTGACGGTCGGAGGTGTAGAAGTGAGCACACAGGTTCTCGAGCGTCCGGAGCTGAAGGACGCCGACACCGGTCCCGAGATGTTCCACTACGTGCGCAAAGAGAAGATCGCCGAGAGTGCCGTCATGGGCACCTTCGTCGTCGCGCTCTGCGGGGAGACCTTCCCGGTGACCAAGGCCGCCAAGCCCGGCTCGCCGGTCTGCCCGAAGTGCAAGGAGATCTACGACTCGTACGCCGAGTGAACCAGGGCGGCCGGGACGGCCGCCCACGTAACCTGCGGCGGTGACCACCTCCACCGCCCTGCTCCTCGCCGACCTCACCGGGGTGGCGGTCTTCGCCGCCTCCGGGGCCTCCGCGGCGGTGGCCAAGCGGCTCGACCTCTTCGGCGTCGTCTTCGTCGGCTTCGTCGCCGCGCTCGGCGGCGGGATCTTCCGGGACCTGGCGATCGACGAGGTGCCGCCGCTGGCCTTCGCCGACTGGCGGTACGCCGCCACGGCCGCCGTCACCGCCGCCGCCGTCTTCTGGCTGCACCCCCAGCTCGCCAGGCTGCGCACCACCGTGCTCGTGCTGGACGCGGCCGGGCTGGGGCTGTTCACCGTCACCGGCACGGTCAAGGCCCTCGACGCCCAGGTGCCGGCGGTGGGGGCGTGCGTGATCGGCATGCTCACCGCGATCGGCGGCGGCCTCGGGCGGGACCTGCTCACCGCCGAGATCCCGGTGGTGCTGCGGCGCGAGATCTACGCGGTCGCCGCGCTCGCCGGCTCGATCGCCGTGGCGCTGCTGGACGCGCTCGGGCACGCCAACGCCGCCTGGCTGACCGCGGCGGCGGTGTTCGTCTTCCTGTTCCGCCTGATCGCCCTGCGCCGGCGCTGGTCGGCCCCGATCGCCACCCTCCGCCCCCCACGTACCCACGCCCCCGGCCCCCACCCCTGACCCCGGCCCCCTCGCCTCCGTTGCACTTTCTGCCCGGTCAAACGCCGCTCAGGGTGCGAAGTGGGGGCCGAAGGTGCAAGATCGCGGGGGTCGTCCACCGGGGCGATGCCGTCGGGTCGCGGGTGCGGCGGGTGTGAGCCGCGTGGTGTCGGCTGGGTCGGGCGGGCCCCGCTGGTTATGCTGAGTCGGCCTTCGCGGCACCATCGGCGCGGAGGCGTTTTCATGGGCGGCGGCACCCGTGGCCCTCGGCCGGGGTCCGCCATCAGGCGGTCGGAGAGGAGCTTCGCGTGGCGGCCCGGTTGCCGGCGATCGAGACGTTTCCGGCACTGCGCGCGTGGCAGCGCAAGGCACTGGTGGAGTACCTGCGCCGGCGCGACCCCGACTTCACCGCGGTCGCCACCCCGGGCGCCGGCAAGACCACCTTCGCCCTGCGGATCGCGGCCGAGCTGCTCACCGACGGCACCGTCGAGGCGGTCACCGTGGTGGCCCCGACCGAACACCTGAAGACCCAGTGGGCGCAGGCGGCGGCCCGGGTCGGCATCCAGCTCGACGCCGCCTTCCGCAACGCCGACCTGCACTCCGCCGCCGACTTCCACGGCGCCGTCGTGACGTACGCGCAGGTGGGGGTGGCACCTCAGGTGCACAAGCGGCGCACCCTGACCCGGCGCACGCTGGTCATCCTCGACGAGATCCACCACGCGGGGGACAGCCGCTCCTGGGGCGACGGGGTGAAGGCGGCGTTCGAGGGCGCCGAGCGCCGGTTGATGCTCACCGGCACCCCGTTCCGTTCCGACGACAACCCGATCCCGTTCGTCACGTACGAGCGGGGCGGGGACGGCCTGCTCCGCTCCCGCGCCGACTCGGTGTACGGCTACGCCGACGCGCTGCGCGACGGCGTGGTCCGCCCGGTGCTCTTCCTGGCGTACTCGGGGGAGACCCGGTGGCGCACCAACGCCGGGGAGGAGCTGGCGGCGCGGCTCGGCGAGCCGATGACCCAGGACCTCGTCGCGCAGGCGTGGCGTACCGCCCTGGATCCGGCGGGCGACTGGATGCCGCAGGTGCTGCGGGCCGCCGACGCCCGGCTGACCGTGCTGCGCAACGCGGGGATGCCCGACGCCGGCGGGCTGGTGATCGCCAGCGACCAGCAGACCGCCCGCTCGTACGCCAAGCTCATCGAGCAGTTGACCGGCGAACGGGCGGCGGTGGTGCTCTCCGACGACGTGGGGGCCTCCGCGCGGATCGCGACGTTCGCGGCGTCCGAGCAGCGGTGGCTGGTGGCGGTCCGGATGGTCTCCGAGGGCGTCGACATCCCCCGCCTGGCGGTCGGGGTGTACGCGACCAGCGCCAGCACCCCGCTCTACTTCGCGCAGGCGATCGGCCGGTTCGTCCGCGCCCGCCGCGAGGGGGAGACCGCCTCGGTCTTCCTGCCCAGCGTGCCGCACCTGCTCGGGCTGGCCAGCGAGATGGAGGCCGAGCGGGACCACGTGCTCGGCAAGCCGAAGGACCGCGAGGGTTTCGACGACGACCTGCTGGAACGCGCCCAGCGCGACGACCAGGCCAGCGGCGAGCTGGAGAAGCGCTTCGCCGCGCTCTCCGCGACCGCCGAGCTGGACCAGGTGATCTTCGACGGCGCCTCGTTCGGCACCGCCGCCCAGGCCGGCACCCCCGAGGAGGAGGAGTACCTGGGCCTGCCCGGGCTGCTGACCGCCGACCAGGTCGCCATGCTGCTGACCAAGCGGCAGCAGGAGCAGCTCGCCGCCCAGCGCCGGAGGGCCGCGCGGCCCGCTGAGCCGGCCGCTGAGCCGGCCGCGGCGCCGCCGGCACCGATGAGTGCCGCCCAGCGCCGGGTCGCCCTGCGTCGGCAGCTCAACGCTCTGGTGGCCGCCCGGCACCACCGGACGGGGCAGCCGCACGGCAAGATCCACGCCGAGCTGCGCCGCCTCTGCGGCGGCCCGCCGAGCGCCCAGGCCACGATCGAGCAGCTCGAGGAGCGCATCGCCACCGTCCAGACCCTCTGACGGCGGACGGCCCCGCACCCGACCCACCCGCGCCCCACCCGACGGGGCAGCTCGACAGCGTGGTGCGGGCCGGTCTCGGGGGCCTACGTCAGACGATGCCGTTCACGACCCGTGCGGTGGCCCGTGGACCGGGCGCGCGGTTCGCGCCCGCTGCGCCCGTCAGGCCGCCCGTGGGCCGGGCGGTGTGCGGTCGGCTCCGCCCGCGCCCGCTGTGCCCCGTCAGGCCGTCCGTGGGCCGGCTGTGGGATCGCCCGCCCGTGCCCCCTGGGCCCCGTCGGGGCGCCCGTGGGCCGGCCGCGCGCTCCGCGCCCCGCCGCGCCCGTCAGGCGGCCCGTGGCCCGGCCGCGCGCTCCGTTCCGCCGCGGCCCGTTGCGGTCCGTGGGTCAGGCAGGGTGGGGGTACGCAAAAGCCGGCCGGAGGCTCCCCGGGGGGGGCCGCCGGCCGGCGATGTAGTGGGTTTGCGGTTTGAGTTAGCCATCAGATAGGCGCCACGC